>JAKEHA010000022.1 GCA_022615275.1 Candidatus Latescibacterota bacterium | reverse complement strand
GTACAGATAGTCGTAGCGCGCGTCACGACCCGCGTCGGCGGCGAACCAATTCTGATAGTTGCGACCGTGCAGGCGAAAGTACGCGCCCGCCGGTCCCGCGCGGTAGCGATAGGGTCGCAGCGAGTCCCCGATCACGGGCTGGTCGATGCCGCACACGCACAGCGCCTGTTCGGCCAGATAGGCCTGGGCGTCGTCGGACTCCCACGACCCATGGCGTACCTCGAGCGCGAGGGGCAGCGTCTTCAAGTCGGCCACGAGCGCCTCGAGACGGCGGCGCGACGCCTCCGCGAATCGAAACGACCACGGATACTGGAGCAGGATCGTTCCCAAGCGGCCGGCCTCCTGCAGGACCGACATCGCGTTGACGAACTCGGCGCGCTCGGACGGACTCGCGTCGTCGCGGTGTGTAAATGACTGGTGCGCCTTGGCCGTGAACAGGAAGCGCGGGTGAATCTCCACGCGCTCGACCCAGCGACGGCACGTCGCGGGAGCGGGGACGCGGTAGAAGGTGCTATTGATTTCGATGAGGCTGAAGTACGATGCGATGTATGCGAGCGGGTCGAAGCCACGCGGGCGCGGCGACGGATACACGGTGCCGTACCAGTCGTCGTACTGCCATCCCGCGGGACCGATGTAGAGACGGGATTCCAGGGACACCGATGGTTCCTCCCACGCGCGCGTCGCGGGGAGCGAGTATACCACGCATCGCGCGCGCGGCGGTCGTTTCGTCATGAACGCCGGACCCCATTTGCACGCACGGCGTCCGCGCGTCCTCCTGGCTGCCATCGTGGTGCTCGCGGCCGCGCTGCGTTTCCTCTCCATCGGCGCGCAGAGCCTCTGGATCGACGAGTATCTCACCCTCGAAGTTGCTACACCGAAGCCGGGCTATCCGATCTGGCAGCTCCTCTTGCACAATATTCACGGCCCGCTGCACGCCTTCGCGGTGTTCCTCTTCGGGCTCGTGGACCGCAGCGACGGCTGGTTGCGCGTCCCCAGTGCGCTGGCGGGTATCGCCACCGTGCCGCTCCTGTTCGCGTGGATGCGACCGCGCTTCGGTGCGGCGGCCGCGATGTGGGGAGCGTTCCTGCTCGCGATCAACCCCTTGCATGTGCATTACTCGCAGGAGCTTCGCAACTACGCCTTCGCGGTCTTGTTCGTCACAGCGGGTGCGGTGTGCGTCGACCGGCTGGTCGCACGCCCGACGCGCGCGCGCGCCGCGGCACTCGCCGGGTGCGCGGCCGCGGCCGTGCTCTCGAACTTCTCGGCCACCTTCTCGTATGCCGCGCACGCGCTTTCGTTCTTCAAACGAGCCGGCGTGTCACGCGCGACCGTGATCGGGTTCGCGACCGTGACGCTGCTCCTGGTGGTGTTGATCTCCCCGTGGATCTACCGCGTCAGCACGTTCGTCGACTTCGGCCGGCTCGCCACCCCGGTGCGCCCGGGCCAGCTCGACCTTGCGGAGCGGTTGCGCGGCGACACCACTTTCCGCATCGAAGCGGTTCCGTATGCGGTCTTCGCCTACAGCGTGGGTTTCACGCTGGGGCCGTCGCTACGAGAACTGCACGAGACCACCTCGCTGCCGGGCGTGTTCGCGCGCCACGGCGCGGTGATCACCTGGGTGTGCGCGCTGTTCGGTGCGTTGCTCGTGTCCGGCGTCCTGCGCGGCGCGCGCGCGTTCGGGCGGTGGGCGGTCGCCGAACCGTTGCTCTACATCGGCATCCCGCTCTTGGCCACGCTGGCCCTGAATTGGCAGAACGCGAAGGCGTTCAACGTTCGCTACGTGCTGGTGGGCCTGCCCATGTACCTGGCGCTGATCGGGCTCGGCGTCGCCTCGCTCGCGCGCTGGCGCCGCGCGCTGGCGGGTCTGCTGGTCGCGGCGACGTGCGCCGCGTCGTTGTGGAACCATTACACCGACTCGCGCTACGCCAAAGAAGACGTGCGCTCGGCGGTGCGCGCCATCGAAGCGCGCATCGCACCGGGCGAGTGCATACTCGCACCCACCGTCTGGCAGATCGTCGAGGTGTATGCCACCACCGACGCGCCGGTCGTGAACGTGTATGGAGCGCCGGAATCGATGATGCAAGATCAGCTCGCGCATCTCTTCGTGCAATGCGATTCGTTCTGGTACGTGCGTGCGCGAACGTGGGTCGACGATCCGCAGGGCCGCGTTCTCGACAAAATAAGTGAGCGTTACGTACGCGGTCAGGCGTTGGAGTTCCCCGGAGTTTCCGCGATTCACTTCATGCGCAAGCGCTAGCCTGACTCGTCCCCGGAGTTGGGACACTTTGTGCATTAGGTAACAAGGACGGCGGACGTTCGGCCCCGACCGTGGCATTCGCCGCCCGCGCGAGTTCTCGCGCGGAATTCCCGGAAGTGGTTCGAAAGCAGGAGGCATCCATGCGTCCCCGCCACCGCTATGGCTCCCGAACGTTCGCGCTTGCACTCGCTGCCTTGGTGTGCGCCTCGTGCGCCGTGACTCCACCGCGTCGTGACGTGACGCCGGAGATCCTCGTCATTCGCGACGACTATATGCGCGCGAATCCGAACCCCGCTTACAAGGACGCCATCGCGCGCGGGGAGGTCGTGGTGGGGATGGGGTATCGGGACGTGCTCGCCGCGTGGGGAAAGCCCGATGCGCGCGTAGCCGTGGGAGCGGACGATCTGCGCTGGACCTACGTGCTGGTCAGCGACAACGGTGCGGATTGGGTCCGCTACGACTTCCTGTTCGAGGAGCGTGCCGTGGTCGAGTGGGAGACCTCGCGCAACGTTTCCTCCGGCTTCGCCCCGGCGCGCGACGACGCGCGCGGCGTCTCGCAGCGCGTGCCCTCCACGGCGCCCACCACGCTGGGCGAAGGGGTCAAGAAGGGCGTTCCGGGGTCGACGATTCGATAGCGAACGCGTCGCGCGCGCGGTCCGTTTCGCCGCTTCGGCCCCGCGGAAATCGCTCCGCGGGGCCCTCGCTTTTCTTGACACGGCAAACCCGCGCCGGTACAGTCCTTTCCACCGCTGTAATACACGGCGATGCCAACGGTTAGCGCCATTCGTTGCCTAGGAGAGTAGGGTTATGAACACGAGGTTGCCGGATACCCCCGCGTGGCCGCTGTCTCGCGAGCTCGACATGAGCGAGTTCGACAACATCCGCGAACTGCTCGAGATGTTGATGTCCGAGCACACGCCGGCCAAGCACAAGATCAAGATGAAGACGAGCTTCGGCTGGGAGCCGGCCATGAACGTCTTCGAGACCGACGGCGAATTCGTCGTGATCATGGACATCGCCGGGATGGATCCCAAGGAGATCGCGGTGTTCACCGACGGCAACATCCTGCGCATCAGCGGCGTGCGCAAGGACCTGATCCCGCCCGGCAAGAAGCAGTTCCACGCCCTCGAGATCCAGGTCGGCCCCTTCCAGCGCCTGATCGGGATCCCCGTTCCCGTCGACCGCGAAAGTGTCACCACGCACTACGCGAACGGTCTGCTCGAGATTCGTTTGAAGAAGCGCGGCGATCATCCCGGCAAGCGCCGGGTCGAGATCGAGTAGCGCGCCTCCAACTTCGGAGTGATCGGTGAAGTCGAGAAGCACCCTCGAGTTCGAAGAGCCCGGCGTCAGCACGGGGAGCATCCCGAGCGAGCTCGCGATCCTGCCCATCAACGACGCGGTGGTATTCCCGCTCATGATGGTGCCGCTCATCCTGCGCGACCCCAACCTGCTGCGCCTGGCCGACGAAGCGCTCGCCGAGCACAAAATCATCGGCGCGTTCACGCAGAAGAACGCCGAGACCGAGCACCCGGGTCCCGACGACATCTATCGCGTGGGAACCGCCATCCACATCCAGAAGATGATCCGCTTCCCGAACGGTGAGATGCGCCTCTTGGCGCAGGGGATCGCGCGCATCCAACTCACCGAGATCACGCAGGTGGTCCCGTACCTCAAGGGCAAGGTGCGGCCGCTCGACGAGATCGAGAGTGACACCGACCTCCACAAGGCCTACGTCCAGAACGTCGTGCGCACCTTTTCGAAGATGATCGACGAGTCGGACACGCTGGCCGACGAACTCAAGATCATCATCAACAACATCAAGGAAGGTGGGCGCCTGGCGGACGTCATTGCGACCAACCTCAATATCGAGCTCGATCGCAAGCAGAAGCTGCTCGAGGAGGCCGACGCCACCGAGCGCTTGAAGAACCTCGCGCGCTACCTCGCCGACGAGATGGAAGTCATGAAGCTCGGGCGCAAGCTGCAGGCCGACGTCAAGAAGGAGATGGACCGCGAGCAGCGCGAGTACTACCTGCGCCAGCAGCTCAAGGCCATCCGCCGCGAGCTGGGCGAGGACGAGGACCGCACCGTCGAGACCGAAGAACTGCGCGAGAAGATCGATGCGGCCCAGCTCACTCCGCAGGCCCGCGAAGTGGCGATCAAGGAGCTCGACCGGCTCCAGAAGATGTCGCCCGGAGCCGCCGAGTACACGGTCTCGAAGACCTACATCGACTGGATCCTCGACCTGCCGTGGGGCATCTCCACCGACGACAACCTGGACATGAAAGAGGCGGAGAAGGTCCTCGACGAGGACCACTACGACCTCGAGCGCGTCAAAGAACGCATCCTCGAGTTCCTGGCCGTCAAGAAGCTCAAGAAGTCGATGAAGGGCTCCATCATCTGCTTCGCGGGCCCTCCCGGAGTGGGGAAGACCTCGCTCGGCAAATCGATCGCGCGCGCGATGGGGCGCAAATTCGTGCGTATCTCGCTGGGCGGCATGCGCGACGAAGCGGAGGTTCGCGGGCACCGGCGTACCTACATCGGCGCGCTCCCGGGGCGCATCGTCCAGGGCATGCGCACCGCGGGCAGCAACAACCCGGTGTTCATGCTGGACGAGATCGACAAGCTGGGCGCGGATTTCCGCGGCGACCCAGCGGCGGCCCTGCTCGAAGTGCTCGACCCCGCGCAGAACGACTCCTTCGAGGACCACTATCTGAATATTCCCTTCGATCTGTCGAAGGTGCTCTTCATCGCGACCGCCAACGTACTGGACTCGGTGCCGCGCCCGCTCCTCGATCGTATGGAAGTGATCGAGCTGCCCGGCTACATCACGATGGACAAGGTCGAGATCGCGAAGAAGTACTTGTTCCCGCGCCAGTGCGACGACAACGGTATTCCTCCCAAGCTCCTGAAGATCGGCGACGACTCGCTTCGTCACATCATTCGGCACTATACGCGCGAAGCGGGCGTGCGCGAGCTGGAGCGCAAGCTGGGGAGCATCTGTCGCAAGGTGGCGCGCCGGCACGCGGGAGGCAACAAGCGCCCGGTGCGGGTCACGGTCAAGACCGTGTCCGAGTTCCTGGGGCAGGAGGAGTACCACAGCGAGATCGCGCGCAAGCGCCCCATGGTGGGTGTGGTGACGGGGCTCGCGAAGACCTTCGACGGCGGCGAGATTCTATTCATCGAGGCGGTCAAGATGAAGGGCGCGGGCCACCTGCGATTGACCGGCCAGCTGGGCGGGGTCATGCGCGAGAGCGCGGAGGCGGCGCTTTCCTATATCGCGTCGCACTACCTGGCCAAGGCACCCGACCGGGAGTTCTTCAGCCGCTACGACATCCATATCCACGTCCCGGCCGGGGCCGTCCCCAAGGACGGGCCCAGCGCCGGGGTGGCCATCGCCACCACCATCGCCTCGTTGCTCTACGACCGCCCGGCCCGAAACGACGTCGCCATGACCGGGGAACTGACGCTGACAGGCCAGGTTCTGGCCATCGGGGGGCTCAAGGACAAGGTCATCGCCGCGCACCGGGCCGGGATCAAGACCGTCCTGTTCCCGGACGCCAACCGGCGGGATCTGGACGAGATACCGGACATCATCAAGAAAGACTTGAAGTTGGTGCCCATGAGCCGGGCCTCCGAGGCGATCGACAAGACCATTCTCTGGAAGTGATTGGCCCTTGTTTTGCTGTAGTTACGCCTATTCCTCGGCAGCTCGAGCCCGGATTCCGACGGAGATCCCAGCGTGTCCACGACGACTCTGACCCACCGCCGCGACCAGATGGTCGGTATCCTGACCCCGTTGTTTTCGCGCATGGTCGGTCAGGCCAGCTTCTCGCTTCCCGGCGACATCAACAACCAGAGCCGCGTGCTGGTCGTCGACTCGGGCGACTTGACCGAGCTGTTGTTCTTCGCCCCCATCCTGAACCACCTCAAGCGGCGCTATCCGGGCATGCGCGTCACCGTGCTGGTGCGAGAGGGCAACGGAGAGCTGATTCGTACCCTCGAGCCGATCAACGAGATGATCAGCTACGAGCCGGAACACCTGTCGCTGCTCTCCAGTACCTATTTCGCGCTGCTGCGTCGCATCAAGACGCGCGGCTTCGACATCGTGTTCCTCTTGGGGCACGAGTTCAGCCTGGCACGCTCCCTGGTGGTGCTCGTGTCGAAGGCGCGGCTCCGCATCGGATTCCAGCAAACGTTCACGTACCCGTTCGTCAACTGCGAGATCCGCGCGTCGCGCAAAGTCGAATACGAGGCGCCGCGCGCGCTGTCGTACTTGAGCGTTCTGGGGCAGAGCCCGGGCGACTCGATTCCGGCCTGGAAACTGCCGGAAGCCGACGTGCGCTGGGCGACGCAGATGATCCACTTCCGCAGCCCCAACAAGGACACCATGCTGATCGCGGTCGACCCGGGCATGGGCAAGGGGAACCACCGCCTGGTGGAGGCGGCCTTCGCCCACGTCGTCAACGAGGTGGCCCGCCGTCACGGCGCCAAGATTCTCATCTTGTCGAACAACCTGGACGCGAAGGGGATGGCGCGTTTTCGCTCCCAGGTCAAGGGCTCGGTCATCGACGTCGAGCCGCGCAACGTCAAGGAAGCGCTTGCGCTCCTGTCCCGCGCGAGTCTAGTCTTGGCGGGCAATACCGACTATTTCCACTTTGCGGTGAGCATGCGCTTGCCGACGATCGGGTTCTTCACGCGCTTCGATGCCGCCAACTGGTTTCCAAAGTCCACCCCGTGGGTTCAGATCATCCAAGGGGTCCGCGGCCAGCAGGTGTCCGTGGACGAAGTCTGCTCCAAGATCGACACCATGCTCCACCTCGCGCAGCAGCGCTAGCGCGCGCGGCCTCGATCCTCCATATTTGCCGTCGTCCCGGCCCCGCCGGGGCGTGATCCCATGAGTACCTATCGTCGCCTGCTCGCCTACGTGCGGCCCTACTGGCCGCGCATGCTGGTGTTGTCGCTGACCATCATGTTGTTCGCCTCGCTCTCGGGGGTGTCGCTGACCCTGATCCCGCCCTTCTTGCGCGTGATCCTGGAGCGCGACGCACCCGCGTCGTCGCTCCCGGGCGAGACCAGCGAGGGGCTGCCGCTCCCGCGCTTCATCGAGGAAACGCGCGTCGAGGTCAAGGCCTCTTTCGAGGGCTGGATGTACGCGGGCGACGCCGACGAGCGGCTGGCGCGCTTCATCTGGCTCCTGATCGCGCTCATGATCGCGAAGAACATCTTCGGGTACGTGCAGACGTATTTCACCGAGTATTTGGAGCAGCGCGTTCTGTTTCGGATTCGGCGCGACGTGTATGCGCACATTCTGGATTTGCCGTTGTCGTACTTCGACCGCGAGCGCGCGGGACACTTGATCTCCAAGGTGACCCACGACGTCTCCATGCTGCGGGGTGCCGTGATCGGGGTGGCGGCGAGTGTCCTGCGCAACGTGCTCATGACGATGCTCGCACTCACCATTCTGCTGACGGTGTCGTGGCGGCTCACCTTGTTGGTATTGTGCGTGGTTCCGTTGAACGTGGTTCTCATCAACTGGGTGGGGAAGAAGCTCAAGCGCCGGAGCCGCCGGGCGCAAGAGGGCATGGCGGACATGACCGCGAGCCTCGAAGAGACCATCGCGGGCGTGCGCGTGGTCAAGGCTTTCGACACGCGCGCGCACGAGCAGGAGCGCTTCGGACGCCACAGCTACCGGCACATGATGCACTACATTCGCATGCAGATGTACGGCGCGCTCTCGGCCCCCACCTCCGAGTTGCTGGGCACGGTGTCGTTCGCCGTCGTGCTGTGGTACGGCGGCCAGCGCGTGATCTCGGGCGGCCTCCCGGCCGAGAATTTGGTGATGTTCGTCGCCGCCATGCTATTCGTGGTCAGCCCGCTCAAGAACTTGAGCCGCCTGAGCACCGTGGTCCAGCAGGCCAATGCGTCCGCGCAGCGCGTGTTCGACCTCCTGGACGTGGCCAAGGAGCACGCGGTCGAGGGCAACCAGATGGCCGCGTTCGCGAGCGACGTGCGGTTCGAGAACGTGTCGTTCGAGTATGTGGCGGGGGAAACCGTCCTGCGCGAGGTGAGCTTCGCGGCCGGGAAGGGCGAAGTGGTCGCCATCGTCGGGTCGAGCGGGGCCGGAAAGACCACGCTGGTCGACTTGATACCGCGTTTCTACCTGCCCACCGCGGGCCGCATCACGATCGACGGTGTCGACACGCGCGCGTTCTCGCTCTCATCGCTGCGCGGGCTCATGGGCATCGTCACCCAGGAGACGATCCTATTCAACGACTCGATCTACCAGAACATCACCTACGGGAGCCCGAATGCCACAAGGGAAGCGGTCGAGCGCGCGTCGCGCGCCGCCAACGCGCACGACTTCATCGTCGAGTTTCCGGACGGCTACGACACCGTGGTGGGCGACCGGGGCGCGCAGCTCTCGGGCGGCCAGCGCCAGCGCATCGCGATTGCGCGCGCGATCCTGCGCGACCCCGCCATCCTCATCTTCGACGAAGCCACCAGCGCCTTGGACAGCGAGAGCGAGCGTCTGGTGCAGGAGGCGATGGAGCGCCTGTTTGCGGGCCGGACGACGTTCGTCATCGCGCACCGCTTGTCGACCATTCGCCACGCCGACAAGATCCTCGTCCTCGAGCGCGGCCGCTTGACCGAGCACGGGACGCACGCCGAGCTGATGACCAAGAACGGCACCTACCACCGCCTCTACCAGCTGCAATTCGGTCACGCGAACGCATGAGCGCCTCCGCCGGATCGATCCGGCGCCTGGTGATGGTGGCGCCCAACTGGCTCGGCGACGCCGTCATGAGCCTGCCCGCCGTGGACCGCGTCGCATCGGTGAGCGGTTGGGAACTCGCGGTCGTCGCTTCAGCGTACACCGCGCGCGTGTACTGGGGTGTGGAGGGCGTGGGCGAGATTCAAGCGGACGCACGCGGTGGACGGGGCGCGCGCATTCGTGCGCGAACGCGCGCGCTGCGCGATTACGGGGCGCACGCCGTCGTCGTGCTGCCGCCGTCGTTCTCGAGTGCGATTCCCGCGTGGCTGGCGCGCGTGCGCGAGCGAGTGGGCTCGGCCGGCGACGGACGCCGGGCCCTCTTGACGCGCGCGCCGGCGCCCGCACCGCGGACCGTTCACCTGAGCAAGAGTTACGCCGCGCTGATGGATCTCGCGCTCGCGGGTGCGACGCGCGCCGAGACGGCGCGCAGCCCTCGCGCGCGCCTGCGCGTTTCCGACGAGGACCGATCGAAACTCGACCACGTGCTCGCGCGCCACGGCGTGGCGCGCGGATCCTACGTGCTGGTGGTACCGGGGGCGGCCTATGGTCCGGCCAAGTCGTGGCCCTGGGAGCGCTACCGGCGCGTGTGCGAGGGGTTGGCGCGCGATTCGCGGGTGGTGTTGTCGGGGAGCGCCGGCGACCGAGCGGTGTGCGCGCGCATCCGCGACGGCATCGCCGGAATCGCAGACCTCGCGGGCGATACGACGCTGGGCGAATTCTTCGCGCTCGTGGAAGGCGCGCGCGCCGTGCTCGCCAACGACAGCGGTGCGCCCCACGTGGCGGCATCGTTGGGGGTGCCGGCCGTGGTCCTGTTCGGTTCGACGTCTCCAGAGTGGACGGCGCCGCTGGGCGATCGCGTCCGCATCCTGCAGCACAAGGTCCACTGCAACCCGTGCTTCCGGCGCACCTGCCCCACGCAGCTCGAGTGCTTCAACGGCATCGAGCCCGCGGACGTGCTCGCGAACGTGCGCGCGCTCACGAGTTCCTAGGCCGCGAAGGCCGTCTTGCGGGCTCCCAGAAAGCCGTCGCCCGGCGGGGCGAGGCTGGGCTACTATCCCGTTCGCGGCGAAACAGTCGCGGTTATCCACATGCCAGGTCGTTTTCATAGTTTGCTCGATGCATTCGCCACCCGGCGCATCGCCGTGGTGGGCGATTTTCTCCTCGATCAGTACATGCTCGGGACGACGGCGCGCGTTTCCCGCGAAGCCCCCATCGTCGTCGTCGACTACCAAGAGACGGTGTACCACCCCGGCGGGGCCGCGAACGCCGCTCAGAACGTGACCGCGCTGGGCGGGACCGCGGTCGCGGTCGGTGTGGTGGGCGCGGACCGCGAGGCCGACGCACTGGTGACGCTCTTGCGCGAGCGCGGGGTCGACACGGCGTGGCTGATCTCGCTGCCGCGCGCGGCGACGTCCCTCAAGCTGCGCATCATGGCCGGTGAGATGAACGCGCAGAAGCAGCAAGTGGCGCGCGTGGACCGTTCGCACCGCGTCGAGTTGGACGCCTCGGCACGCGCCACCCTGCTCGACGCCGTGCAGGCGGCGTCGGCGTCGTGCGACGCCGTTCTTCTGGCCGACTACGGCCTGGGAGTGCTCACCGACGAAGTAGCGGCGGGTGCGATCGAGGCCTCGCGCGCGCGGGGGGTAGCGGTGGTCGTCGACAGTCGCTACCGGGCCTTTGCGTTTCGCGGCGCCACGGTCGCGACTCCCAACGAAGTGGAAGCCATGTCCGCGCTGGGATTGGAGCGCGAAGCGGATCTGTTGGACGCCGCGCGCTTGCAGCGCTCGCTCGCGCAGACGGGCATCGCGAACCTGATCGTGACGCGCGGGAGCAAGGGCATGGTCGTGTGCGACGAGCGCGGGCGAATCTCCACCATCGGCATCGCGGGCACACACCAGGCGACCGACGTCACCGGCGCGGGCGATACCGTCTCGGCCGTCGTCGCCCTTTCGCTCGCCGCGGGCGCCTCCCTCGAGGAAGCCGCGCGCATGGCCACGTTCGCCGCCTCGATCGTCGTGATGAAGCGCGGGACGGCGACCGCGTCTTTGTCGGAGATGCGCGCGGTCATCGAGTCGGAAGGGGAGTCGGCATGAAGCAAGCGCGCGCTCCGGTGTTCACGGATGTGGAGGGCGTCCGCTCGTTCGTGGCCGAAGCGCGTCCGCGACGCGTCGTGCTCGCCAACGGCTGCTTCGACCCGTTGCACGTCGGGCACACGCGCTACCTCCGCGACGCCAAGTCGCACGGCGACTTCCTCGTGGTGGCGGTCAACGACGACGCCGGCGCGCGCCGTCTGAAGGGCGAAGGCCGGCCCGCGGTCGCGGCCGCCGACCGCGCGCGCTTGGTCGGCGCGCTCGCGTGCGTCGACGCGGTGCTCGTGTTCGGGGAAGACGACGTGTCGATGATCCTGGAGGCGCTGCGACCGCACGTGCACGCCAAAGGAACCGACTATACGACCGAGACGGTGCCGGAGCGCGGTGTGGCCGAACGCCTCGGCATCGAAACCGTGATTACCGGAGACGCCAAGACGCACGCGTCGCGCGAGGTGGTCGCGCGCTTGCGCGCGACGGAGCGCTCGCGCGACCCGGGTGAGCCCGCGGCATGACGCCCGCGCGTGCGCCGGAGCTGTGCACCGGTGACCGATTGCTGGTGACCCGCCTGGACTACCTGGGCGACGTGGTGCTGTCCCTCCCGCTGGTCGATGCATTGCGTGCCCGCTGGCCCGGCCTGGAAGTCGATTACCTCTCGCGGCGTCCCGCAACCGATCTGCTCTCCCGCGACCCCCGCTTGACGCGCGTGTGGACCCAGAGCGACGGCGTGCGCGCCACGGCATCGCTGGTAAGTTCATTGCGTACACGTAGCTATCGGGCAGTGATCGACCTTTACTCGAACCCAAGGAGCGCCTGGCTCTCGTGGTCGACGGGGGCGCGCGTGCGCGTCGGGGGAAACCGCCGCGGCCGGCGGCATCTCTATACGCACCCGATCGTCGTGCCGCGCGACGTGCGTCGCGTCACCGACGTGTTCATGCGCTACGGCGTTCCGCTGGGACTCGACGCGACCCGCCCCGCGCCCAAGCCGTCGCTCTCCATCCAACCCGACGAGGCCGCGGCGGCGGATGCGTTGCTTGCGCACCATTTGGGTGGAGCCGCCGCCGGGGACGCGCGCAAGCGGATCGGCGTTCATCCGGGCGGCAAGTGGTCGGTCAAGCGCTGGCCGGCGGAGAAGTTCGTCGATTTGATTCGCATTCTAGAGAATGAATTGGACGCGGAAGTCGTGGTGTTCACGGGACCCGAGGAGTGCCAGGCCACCGAGCGCGTGCGGTCGCAGACGACGGCGCGCACCGCGTTTCTGGAGGTGCTTCCGATTCGAACCGTAGCGGCTGTGATCTCCCGTTTGGATGCGATGATCGCGTGCGACGGCGGCGTCATGCACGTCGCCGCGGCGGTGGGAACCCCGACCGTGGGTATCTTCGGGAGCAGTGAGCCGGAAGTATGGTTCCCGTACGCGGGGGCGGGGCCGTACCGGGCCGCGTACATAGACGTCGAGTGCCGGCCGTGCCACCGCCACGAGTGCCCGCTCGGGCACACGCGCTGCTTGAACGAACTCACGGCCGACGCAGTCGCGCGCAACCTGCGCGACGCGCTGGCCCAGGCGAAGGGATCCCGATGAACCCGCGCGCCGAGTGGCTGCTCGCGATTCGCTTGCGCCAGCTGGGCGACGTGCTGGCCGCGCTCGCGACGTTGCGCTCCTTGAAGGCGCACCGACCCGAGCGGCGCATCGCGTACGTGGTTGAAGCGCCGTACGCGGAGTTGATGCGCGCCTTCGATTTCATCGACATGCTCCTGTCGCCCCCGCGCCGCGGCACGGGTGCGTGGCGCGAGTTCTACGCGTCGCTACGACGCTTGCACGCGTCGGCGGCGATCGACTTTCACGGGAGCGCGCGCTCGGCTCTGATGGCGTGTGCGTCGGGGGCCCCGGTTCGTGTCGGCTTCGACGTGCGAGGACGCCGCATCGCTTACACCCGCGTCGTGCCACGCGGCGAGTTTCGCGACGGCGTGCGCGTGCCGCACACGCCGATCGAGTGGGGCATGCGCCTGGCGGCGCACGTGGGCGCCGCACCGACGGAAGCGTTGCCACCCCGCCTTGCGGTCTCCGACGAGGCGCGCGCGCGTACAACCGACGCACTATCGGCGCAGGGAATCGCGCGCAGCGACATCGATGCGCGCGCCCTGGTGGGACTCAACCCGGGCCGGCCCGCAGCGGTGAAATCGTGGGGGACGACTCGTTTCGTGGCTCTGGCGCGGCGCATCGCGGAAAGCGGACGACGCGCGCTCGTGTTGTGGGGGCCCGGAGAAGAAGAGACCGCGCGCGCGATCGTGCGCGACGCGGGCGGGGCCGCGGTCCTGGCGCCGGCGACTCCGCTCGCGGGCATGCCGGCGTTGTTGGACGCGTGCGCCGCGCTGGTAACGATCGACTCCGGATTGAAGCACCTCGCGGTGTGCGTGAGGGTACCGACGGTGACCGTGTTCGGCGCCACCGATCCGCGCGAGTGGCACATGGGCGGCCCGGTTGACGCCGTGCTGTGGCGCGGTCTGTCGTGCTCGCCCTGCCGGCGCACGGCCTGTCCCTTCGGGGCGCCGTGCCTGGACGTGCCGGTCGACGTGGTGTGGGCGGCGACACAGCGCGTGCTCGGCGCACTCGGAAGGGAAGCGCACGCGTGAACCTCGATCGGATCAGCGTCGTGGTGACTGCATTCAACGAGGAGGCGAACCTCGCCCGCTGCTTGGACAGCGTGCGCGGATTCGGCGAGGTCATCGTGGTCGATTCGTTCAGCGGCGACGGCAGCGTCGGTGTCGCGCGCACCCGGGCGTCCGTCGTCTATCAGCGCCCGTACACGTCGCCGCCCGACCAGAAGAACTGGGCGGCAGCGCGCGCGCGCAACGACTGGGTACTCTTGCTCGACGCGGACGAAGCGCTGGACGAATCCACGCGCGGGGAGATCGAGGCGCTCGATCCGGGGCCGCGCGCCGGGTTCTGGATCCGCCGGCGCAGCGACTACCTCGGCCGCACGATTCGCGGCTGCGGGTGGCAACGCGACAAGGTGTTGCGACTGTACGACCGCCGGCGCGGTCGCTACCCGGACGCGTGGGTGCACGAGGAAGTGGTGCTCGAGGGCGAGGCCGGGTGGCTCTCGGGCCGCTTGCGGCACACGCCGTACCGCGACGTCGCGCATCACATGGAGAAGATCGACGCCTACACGACGCGCGGTGCCCGCCAGTACGTCGAGCGCGGCGGCCGCGCGGCGCTTCTCAACATGCTGCTGCACCCGCCGTCTCGGTTCGTGCGCATGTACGCGTTGCAGCGAGGATTTCGCGACGGCTATCCCGGTCTGGTGTTGTGTCTGCTGTCATCGTACAGCGTGTTCCTCAAGTATGCCAAGGCGTGGGAGCGCGCGCGGAACGCATGAACGGCGTCTGCCTCTTCGGCGGTCATCACGCGGGGTACCCGCGCAGTGCCGTGATCCTGGCCGGACTCGCGCGTCTGGGCGTTCCCGTGGTGAGCTGTGTCACCAACCCGAAGAGGAAGGTGATCCGTCGTTACGCGGGGCTCGTGCACCGCTGGCGAGCGGTCGAACGCGGGTTCGACGCCGTATTCGTGCCCGAGTTTTGCCACAAGGACGTCCCGCTGGCCCACGCGCTCGCGGGGCGGGCGGGCGTGCCGTGCGTGTTCGATCCGTTGGTGTCGCGCTACGATACGCGCGTGTTCGACCGCGCGGACGCCGACCCGCGCGGGCCGCAGGCGTGGCACAACAAGAATCTCGATCGCGTGTCGTTCGCGCTCGTTGATTTGATCCTGGCCGACACGCGCGCGCACGCCGACCTGTTCGCCGGCGAGCTGGCTCCGCCCGACACTCCCATTCGTGTGCTCGAAGTCGGTTGCGACGACGCCGTGTTTCGCCCCGCGCCGCCGGCGCTCGACGACGGCCCCGCGACGGTGCTTTTCTACGGCAGCTATTTGCCCTTGCACGGCGTTCCGGTCGTGGTCGACGCGGCCGAGCGGCTGCGCGACGACGCGCGCGTTCGCTTCGAACTCGTCGGCGACGGCCAGACCCGTGCCGACGTGGAACGCGTCGTGCGCGAGCGGCGCCTCGCCAATGTCGTCATGACGCCGCGCATCCCGGCCGCGGAGTTGCCCACGCGGATCGCCGCCGCCACCGTCTGCCTCGGCATCTTCGGCTCGACGCCCAAAGCGGGACGCGTGATTCCCAACAAGGTCTACCAGTCGATGGGCATGGGCCGCGTGGTGGTCACCATGGATTCGCGCGCGGTGCGCGAGACGTTTCGCGTCGGCGACGAGATCGTGACCACGCCACGCGGAGACGGGGAGGCGCTGGCGTTCGCGATTCGCGGGCTCGTGGAAAACCGGGAGTACCGCGAGCGCGTCGCGCGCGCGGGCGCCACGCGTGTGGCGCGCGATTTTACACCCGTACCCATCGCGCGCCGGTTCGTGACCTATTGCGAGGAGGCGCGCGCGCGATGACGCACCGCGATCGGAATCGAGCCTTTGCGCCCGAGCACGCACTGCGCGTGCTGATGGTCGATTCCGAGAGGAGCTGGCGGGGCGGACAAGCACAGGTACGCCTGCTGATGTCGGGCTTGGCCGAGCACGGGGTGTCGGTGACGCTGGCGGCACCTGGCGACGGCGAGCTCTACCGGCGGAGCGAGGGTCTAGCGATTCAGCGCCGGGCGGTGCCCCCGGGATGGGCGGGGGTGCTCGCGCTGCGGCGTGCGATGGCCAGCGGCCGCTTCGACGTCGTGCATTCGCACGCGGCGCGCGCGCACGGAGCGGTGGCCGTCGCGCGCGTGGGACTCGCGCGCCGCCCCTGCCACGTCGTGAGCCGGCGCGTCGACTTCGCGGTCGGCCGCGGGGCCGTGAGCGCGTGGAAGTACCGGCGCGGCGCGGACGCGTACATCGCGATCTCCGAGGGTGTCCGGCGCGTGCTCGTGGACGGCGGCGTGGCGCCGGAGCGCGTGCGCGTGGCGGCGAGCGGCATCGACCTCGCGAAGTTCGAGGGGCTCAAGGATCGCGACGCGGTGCGCGCGGAGCTGGGGCTGGGCGCGGGCACGTTCGCGGTGGGAAACGTGGCCGCGCTGGCGCCGCACAAGGCGCAGAACGATCTTTTGCGCGCGGCCGCGATCGTGCTCGCGAAGCGCGGCGACGTGCGCTTCTTCATCGTGGGAGAGGGCGCGCTGCGCGCGCCCCTGGAATCACTCGCCCGCGAGCTCGGAATCGAGTCGCGCGTCGTGTTCACGGGATTTCGCGCCGACGCGCTCGACCTGTTGCGAGCTTTCGATATTTTCGTCATGAGTTCGTACCTGGAAGGTTTGGGCACGTCGATCATGGACGCGCAAGCCGTGGGCGTTCCGGTCGTCGCCACGCGCACCGGGGGAATCCCGGAACTGGTCGACGACGGTGTCACCGGTCTTTTGGTCTCACCGCGCGATCCCGGGGCGCTAGCGGCCGGCATGCTTCGTTTTCTCGATGACGAGGGGCTTCGCAGGTCTTGCGCGCACGCGGCACGCGTACGATCATCGGGATACGACTATCGCACCATGGTGTACAAAACCCTGGACGTTTATCGCGAACTATGCGAGAACGTGGGCTCGCCCCTGGGCCCGGACGGGGCCGATTGAACGGCTGCCGTCGCGTCGTCGCACCCCGAGAGGAAAACGCTGATATGAAGTACCGTTGGCTGCTCTTCGCGGGCGTCGTCGTGCCGGCGCTTTCGGCCTCGCAGACGCCCTCTCCGCCCGCCGACACCGCCGTCACCTTCTACGATTCGCTCTACGCGCACGAGATCGCGCCCGACTCGTTCACGGCCGTAGCGCCCGGCCCCGTCGGGTTCGGCGCGGGCGAGAAGCTGGTTTTCAGCGTTCAGTACGGGCTCATCACGGCCGGCGAAGCCAGTCTCGAGATTCGCAACATCGCGACCATCCAGGGCCGGCCGTGTTATCGCATCGTGTCCGACGCGCGTACCAACGACTTCTTCTCCAAGTTCTTCCAAGTGCGCGACCGCTACGAGTCGTACATGGACACGACCGAGTTGTACAGCCTCCGCTACGAGAAGCACATTCGCGAGGGGAAGTTCAAGCGCGACGAATCGGTGGAGTTCGACCAGGTCGCGCACCGCGCCAACTACAAGGACAAGATCGTCCCCATTCCACCGCGTGCACAGGACGTGCTGTCCGCGTTATACTATGTACGCACCCTGCCGCTGGAAGTGGGTCAGTCGATATCGCTCGCCAACCATACCGACAAGAAGAACTATCCCTTGCTGGTAAAGGTGCACGGCCGCGAGCGCGTGAAGGTGGACGCCGGCGAGTTCGATTGCCTGGTGGTCGAGCCCATCTTGCGCGGCCCTGGTATCTTCACCCAGAAGGGCCGTTTGACGGTGTGGCTCACGGACGATGAGAGACGCATGCCGGTCCTGATGAAGAGCAAGGTCGTCATCGGACACGTGGCGGCGGTCCTGAAGTCGTACCAGCTCCCCGACAAGTGAGGCGCACGCCCGGCGGCGGGGCACGAAGCTTGCACGCTCCGTAGTTTCATGGCACACGGCAACACCCGCATCGATTCCGGCCCGCAGCCCGTAGCGACCCGCGTCGTCGATCTGGCGATGCGCACCATCCCCATGATCGCGATGGCCGTGGTGGCCGCCTTCTTCGCCGCGCAGCAGGCAGTCTCACCGCATCACCGCGCCATCAAGGGCCTCGTCATCATGGGGCTAACCGCCCTGATGTTCCGGTTCGACATGGTGTACTCGGTTTATCTGTTCGGGGTTCTCTTCGCGTTTCCCAGCGGCATCTCCATCGGCAGCTCGAACACCGTCCTGATGACCATCATCCCCATGATCTGGGCCGTGCGCGCGACCTCGTCGCGCGTCCCGCTCTTGCGCCGAAGCCCGCTCGACCTTGCGATCGGGGCCTTTCTGCTGATGCACGTGGCTGCGCTGTTCAACGTGGGCGAGACGGCCCTGCTCAGTCAGAACGTCATCGTGTTGTGGCGCCAGCTCTCCACGTGCGCGTTCTTCTACTGCATCTATATGTTCGTGAACGACGAAGAGCGGCTGTTTCGCTTCGGCAGGATCGTGTGCGTCACGTGCACGCTGGTGATGCTGACGGCCGTGATCGAGTTGTTCTTCCCGGGCCGTGCCATCATCCCGGGGTGGATCGGTCTGGCGGACAAGTTCGGGGGCGGCTCGCTGGGCTATCGCATCGAGGGGCTGCGCGTGGGTGGGTCGTTCGAGAGCCACGGCATGCTGGCGGACTTCGGAACCCAGCTGATCCTGTTCATGGTCTATTTCGCGGTGCTCGCGCGCAACCCAATGGAGAAAGCCTTCTGGATCGCCGCCGTCGGCACGACCTTCACCGCCATCATGGCGACCGCGAATCGCGGCGCCACCAGCGGACTGATCCTGGGCTTCTTCCTCGCGCTCGTCTACTTCCGGCACCGGTTGGGTGCGACGCGCATGGCGCTCATCGTGATCGCCGGGGTGGTGGGGCTGGTCGCGGTGGACACCGTGCTGAGCGAGAAGACGATCGCGGTCTCGGTACTGGACCGCTTCAGCAATACCCGGTTCGAGGGCTTCGTCCCCGAGAATCGCACCATGACGTGGGGGCCGACCCTCGAGGAGGCGCTGGAGAAACCGTTCTTCGGACACGGCCCGTTCTTCGACACCGGGCTCGGTCTCACCAAGCGCATGTGGCCGCACAACGGCTATTTGTTCTATTTCTTCACCCTCGGACTCTTCGGCATGCTCGCGTTCCTGTGGGTGGTGGCGAAGGTGTTCAAGGAATCGCGGGTGTGGCGCGCGCCCGGCCTTCGCGACACCCGTCTGGGCACGTTCATCGCGCTCTCGCAGATCTGGCTGCTGGTGCTCTTGGTCGAGCAGATGCGGACCGACCACCAGCGCGACGACATCTATCCCTACATCGTGTGGATGTGCTTCGGGGTGATCGTTTCGGGCGCCGCGATCGCGCGGCGCAGGCTCGCCGAGGCGTCGCCTCAATCGCCGTCCGCGACCCCCGCCTCGACACGCTCGGTCACGTCGAAGTAGTCGTACAGCCGTTTCTGATCGCGGTAGGAGTAACTGCGGTCGGGCAGCGGCTCCAGCGCCGTCCCGAAATAACAATTGAGCAATATCCGGAACGTGTTGACGGGAGTCATCGACGGATAGAAGCGGTCGTCGCACCCGGGCGCGTGGATCGCGTTCAGGATCCGCATCTTCTCGCTCAATTCCTCGTTGGTGGCGGTCTGCCAGTCGAATGAATGCGGTTGCGTGCGGGCGGGGTAGGGTCCTTCGTCGCCCTGAACGACGACGACGGGGGGATTGTCGGCCGGGTACGAGGCGAGCAGCGAGTCCACCAACGCGCGGATGCGGCCGTCGAGATAGGCCACCTGCTCGACGAAGTTGGTGGGCTCGTCGTGCACGTTCGCGACCTCGGGGAGCCGGTAGCTCCCGTCGCGGTTGAACACGTAGGGCCCGTGCGGCATCAGAAAGTGTGCGAATACGAAGAGGGGTTCGGGTTCGCGTGCGGGAAGCCCGGCCAGGACGTCCATCTGGTATTGAACGCGGCGGAATTTCTCGAGGTCCTGGTTGTCGAGCCCGAGCCGGTAGAGCACCGGGTAGAACATCGTCGTCGAGATGAGCATGCGCGTGAACTCGGGAACGGCGGAGTAGCGCACGTTGCGGTCGGCGTATGGACTGTGCGTGGTGGGCGCCCACTTGGGGCCGATGTGCACGTAGCGATACCCCTGGTCCGCGAGGAAGCGACGCAAACGAGAATCGGCGAGCAAGTCGAACACCGGGAGCCAGTCCTCGGACTCGCGCCCGATCACCTCGGAAAGCGGCAGCAGGTGCGCCATGTTGAGCGACGACGCGAGTGACTGCGCCGTGACCAGATAGTTGGCACGGCTGTCGTCGGCCACGTAGAAGCCGCGCGCGCGCAGGTGATCGAGCATGGGCGTGTTGTCGTAGCCGTAGCGACGCGTCAAGGTGACGTTCGACCCGTACCGATCGAAGATGATGTAGAAGATGTCGGGCTTGCGTGCCACGCTGCCCGCGACCAGGGCTTCGTCGGGAACGACGGAGGCGCGATCGAACGGTTGGCGCGACGCGCCCACGCGCGCCACCGTAATGAGCGAGGCGCCGAGCATCGAGACGGACACCACCAACAGCGCGCGAGAGAGCAGCACGGGCTCCGAGCGAGCCCGCCTGATCAACACTCCCCCCGCCACCAGGAGCAGGCACGTGAGCGGTAACAGGACCTTGGCGTTGGCAGGATTGTGTCCGGCGACGGGGTACTTGCCGATCACGGCCGCGGCGTGGCCGTATGAGAACGCGACCCACCAAAAGAGCGAGAGCGCCACCGCGCCGCGCAGCGGGCTGCGAAAGACGACCACGCACAGCGGCAAGAGGACCAGCGTCAGGGCCAGGCTCACGCCCATGGGGAAGAGCGTCGCGGAGAACTCGGTCTGACCGGAGTTGCTCGCGTACAGGGTGAGCGTCGGTGCCACGGCGAACAGAAACGGGAGCAAGAGCGGCCAGCGCTTCACGATGCGAGATCACTCCGCCGGCGCATGAGGTAGAGCGATCGCTCGCTGCCCTCGACCGCGCGCACGTCCAAGGTCTCGAAGGAGGGCGCGAAGGCCGCCTCGAAGCCGGTGCGGTGGTAGTCGGGAAACACGTCCGCGCGCGTCGCGAGCAAGCGTTGAACCTGGGAATCGTTCTTGGGCACGAACTCCACCACCAGCGCGCGGGCGAGGCGTGCGAAACAACGCGCCACGCGCGCGAGCGGGACGTTGTTCGAGATCGCGATGTGGTGAATGAGCGCGAGGGCGAGCACGAGGTCGGCGGGCCCGCGGTCCGCCAGCGACGAGCGCTCGTCGTGGTCCCAGCCCAAGGCCGGACTGGGATTGGTGAGGTCCATGACGAGCGGGAGGATGTGGATTTCCTTCTTCTCGCGCAGGCGCCGGTAGTTCTTTTCGACCGCGGCCGGGTCGACGTCGAAGGCGATCGTCGCGATGCCGCGGTCGGAGGCGGCGCGGCTGAATTCGCCCGTGTTCGCCCCCAGGTCCCACACGGTTGCCGGACTCACGCGCGCGACGAACTCGCGGACGACGTCCATCTTGCGCTCGCGCGCGGCGTCCGTGTAGTTGGTTTCGGCGTAGTAATCGCCCCATTCGGTGCCCGCCGGGGTCCAGCGCAGCGCGTTGACCGCTCCCGTCAGGCTATCGACCAGTCCGCGCATCGCGAGCCGGCTCACGCGGCGTTTCTTGATGGCGGCGGACGAGGCGAAGCGTCGCTGCGATCGCGCATGCAGATGAATGTGTATCAGGAGCGCCGGGGACAGGCGCGAGGCGCCGGGAAGCGCTCGGCTCGCGAGGTCGAGCGGGATGCCGTCGATGAAGGGACGCGCGAGGAGCGGGAGGCGTGCGTCGACGCGGGCGGCGAGCGCCAGCGGAGCGAGAAAATGCTGGCAGAACTGCCGGTACGCGACCCACGGCTCGCCTTCCCGGTAGCGCTCGAAAGAGAGCGTGTCGATGAGCACCGGACGGCCCCGGTGAAACTGGATGTTGAAGGCGCTCGCGTCGCGCAGCGAGAACCCGTGCTCCAGCGCGACGGCCTGGATCGAAAGGGTGGCCAGCGCCCCGTCCTTGAGCTGCGAGAAGCACCACTCGTAGGGATAGGAGACGAAGCCGACGCGCTCCGGCTCGACGATACGATGGGCCAGCGCGGGAGCCGGAGAAAGCACGTCAGAGAGCGCGCGTTCGACGTGGGGAATGAGCAGGCCCGCGCGCACGAGGCGGTCGTAGAGGCCGCCGCCGACGAACGCGTCGAACTCCTCGGCGAAGGAGCGGTTGATCTGGCGGTAGAGTCGGCCCCCACTCTCGAAGACGAAGCCCGCGGGGTCCCGGAACGATGCGCCGACGGCGTGGCTCTCCCGGTCAGTCGCCGCGGTCATTGCGCGTGAAGAGACCGGTGATGAACCGCTTGATACGGACCCAGGACATCTTGATGGCGAAGGCCGCGCCGAGGAGTCCGGCGATGATCATCTGCAAGACGTAACTCCCGGTACCCGGGTCGAGGTACGCGTGAGCATC
>JAKEHA010000173.1 GCA_022615275.1 Candidatus Latescibacterota bacterium | reverse complement strand
TCAAGATCGGCGGGCGCCGCGCGAGCGACCTCGCGCGCGCGGGCGAGCCGGCCGAAGCGTCGCCGCGCACGGTGCACATCTACGCCTTCGAAGTCGCGGCCGTGGAGCTGCCCATCGTGCACTGCGTCGTGCGCTGCTCGCGCGGCACCTACGTGCGCGCGCTCGCGCGCGACCTGGGCGCCAAGCTCGGGCTGCCGGCGTCGATCGCGAGCCTCGCGCGCACGCGCATCGGCGGCTTTCGCATCGAGGACGCGATTCCGTCGGATCACCTGACGCCCGATCACCTGGACGACGTGGTGGGACTCGAGCTGGGAGACGCGCTCGCGTTCCTGCCCGCCGTGGTGGTTTCGACGCGCGCCAAGCGCGCGCTCCTCTTCGGCGCGGCCCCGCTGCGCAACGACGTCGTCGAAACCGTGGGGGCGCCGACCATCGGCGCCATCGCGGGACCGCTTCGCATCCTGGACGAAGAGGGAACGCTCCTCGCCATCGGAACGCGCGGCGGCGACCACCCACGCGATCCCTTGCGCGTGTGCGACTCGTTCCGTCTTTTCGTCGAAGCGAGCCCGGGCGGCGCCGGAGCCGGCGCCGCGCGCCTTTCGCGCTGAAACGATGCGGCCGCTCGCTGTCGCCCGAAGCCTCGATGAGTTGCGCGCGCAAGAGCCGCGCAACTCCGCCGTGACCATCGGCGTCTTCGACGGCGTCCACCTCGGCCATCGCAAAATCCTGGAAGAACTGGTCGCGCGCCGCGAGCGCGGGCACGTCGAATCCGCGTGGGCGATCACCTTCGACCCGCACCCGCTGGTGGTCACGCACTCGCGCGAAGCCCCGCCTGTTCTCACCACCGTCGAAGAGCGCATCGAGCTGTTGTCGCGCTTCGGGCTCGACGGCGTGTTCGTGCTTCCGTTCGACGAAGCCACCGCGCGCATCGAGTACCGCGACTTCATCCAGCGGTACTTCATCGACGCGATGGGCATGCGTGAAGTGGTGATGGGTGCTGACCTGCACTTCGGACACAAGCGCGAAGGGAGCCCCGCGCACGTCGCGGAAGAGGGCGCGCGGCGGGGATTCGCCGTCACCGTGATCCCGCCCGTGTACGTCGAGGGCGAGAAGATCTCGAGCACCAACATCCGGCGTGCCCTGCAGGCGGCCGATCTGGAGCGCGCGAATCATCTGATGGGGCACGCGTACCTGGTGCGCGGCACGGTCGCGACCGGGCAGGGAAGGGGCCGCGACCTCGGCTTCCCGACCGCCAACGTGGCGGTGGCGCACCCGCACAAGCTGTGGCCGTCATCGGGCGTGTACGCGGTCCGCGTGGGCTGGCGCGGCCGGGTCTACGACGGCATGATGAACATCGGGCGCTCGCCGACCATCAAGCGCGTCGACAAGGACGAGATGGAGGTCCACATCTTCGACTTCGAGCACCACATCTACGGCGACGAGCTGTCGGTGTACTGCGAGGCCTACCTTCGCGCCGAGGCCCGCTTCCCGACCGTGACCGCGCTGATCGAGCAGCTCAATGAGGACCGCCGGGCCGCGCGGGAGCGCCTGGCGCTGGGGTAGGCCGTGCTATTTGGCGCTTTACACCCCGGGGGGGCTATGGTAGGGTTCCCGCCAAGTCGAACGGCTGGCCTTTCGCCGGCTGTAACCATCGTGTCGCGTACCGATTATCAGGAGGTGATCAGACGATGGTAATGACTCCGCAGCAGAAGAGTGACATCATAGCGAAGTACAAGCTCCACGACAAAGACTCCGGGTCGGCAGAAGTTCAGATTGCTCTCCTCACCGAGCGCATCCGCATGTTGACCGAGCACTTCCAGGTTCACAAGAAAGACCACGCATCCCGTCGCGGCCTGTTGAAGTTGGTCGGTCGCCGGAGAAAGCTCCTGGATTACTTGAAGAACCAGAAAATCGATAGCTACCGGGAGATGATCAAGCAACTCAACTTGCGGAAGTAGTCCTTGAGGGACGACTCCGTTGGTTGATCGGCTTCTCTCTCGGGCGCGCGTGTGTACGCGCGCTTACCGTGGGACCTTGGATAGGTCCGAGAATCAAATATGGCAATTCACACAGTGAAACGAATCGTCAACGGCCAGCCCTTCAGTATTGAGGCCGGCCGCATGGCGAAGCAGGCCGACGGCTCCGTCGTCGTCCGTATGGGCGATACGATGGTCCTGGTGGCCGTCGTGGCGGCACAGCAGAAGACCGACCGCGACTTCTTTCCGCTCACGGTCGAGTACCGCGAGAAGTTCTACGCGTCCGGGCGCATCCCCGGCGGCTTCTTCAAGCGCGAAGGCCGTCCGGGTGAGCGCGAGACGCTGACCTCGCGCCTGATCGACCGGCCCATCCGGCCGCTCTTCGACAAGCACTTCATGTGCGAGACGCAGGTCATCGCGACCCCGATCAGCTACGACGGCGTCAACGCGCCCGACGTGATCAGCATCGTGGGGGCGTCGGCCGCGTTGGCCTTGTCCGACATTCCCTTCCAAGACATCGTCTCGGGCGTGCGCGTCGGTCGTATCGACGGGCAGTTCGTCGTCAATCCGACCACCGAGCAGAACGAGGCCAGCGATCTGGACGTCATCATCGCCGGCACCGATACCGGCGTGATGATGGTCGAGGGCGGTTGCAGCGAAGTGTCCGAAGAGGACATGTTGGCCGCGGTTCGCTTCGGCCACGAAGAGATCAAGCGCCTGAACGCACTCCAGCGCGAGTTGGTCTCGATGGCGGGCGGCAAGCAGAAGCGCGTGGTCGAGGTTCCCGAGCGTTTGGCCGAGCTCGACGCCAAGATCGCGAAGGAGTTCTCCGACCGCATCGGTCAGGCGCTCTTCATCGCGAAGAAGCTCGACCGCCAGGACGCGCTCAAGACCATCCAGAAGGACGCACTGGCCAAGTACGAGGTCGACTACCCTGAGAAGGGCGCCTACGTGGCACTCGTGCTCGAGGAGATCGAGAAGAAGCTCATGCGCGGCATGATCCTCGATAAGAGCAAGCGCCTGGACGGCCGCGGCACCACCGACATTCGCCCCATCACCTGCGAAGTGGGCGTGCTCCCGCGCGCACACGGCTCGGCGCTGTTCACGCGCGGCGAGACGCAGAGCCTGGTGACGACCACCCTCGGCACCACCGAGGACGAGCAGATGCTCGACACCATCGAGGGCGAGAGCTGGAAGCGCTACATGCTCCACTACAATTTCCCGGCCTTCAGTGTGGGCGAAGTGGGCCGCTTCGGAGGTCCCGGCCGGCGCGAGATCGGCCACGGTGCCCTCGCGGAGCGCGCGCTGCGCCCCATGATTCCGGCCAAGGAAGAGTTCCCGTACACGATTCGCATCGTCTCCGAGATCCTCGAGTCCAACGGCTCGAGCTCGATGGCGTCGGTGTGCGGCGGGAGTCTGGCACTGATGGACGGCGGCATCCCGGTCAAGAAGCCGGTCGCGGGCATCGCCATGGGCCTCGTGATCGAAGGCGAGCGCGTGGCCGTGTTGAGCGACATCCTGGGCGCCGAGGATCACCTGGGCGACATGGACTTCAAGGTGACGGGTACCGCGGACGGCATCACCGCCTTCCAGCTCGACACCAAGATCGCGGGCATTTCCGACGCCGTCATGATGAAGGCGCTCTCACAGGCCAAGGTGGGCCGCATGCACATCCTGCAGGAGATGAACAAGGCCATCGCGCAGTCGCGCCCGGATATCTCGCCGTTTGCTCCCAAGGTGACCACGATCCATATCCCGGTCGACAAGATCCGCGAGATCATCGGCCCGGGAGGCAAGGTCGTGAAGCGCATCCAGGAGGAGTCGGGGGCCAAGATCGAGATCGAGGACGACGGAACCGTGCGCGTGATCGCCGTCAACACGGAGAGCGCGGAGATCGCACTGGGCCGCATCAAGGAGATCACCGCCGAGCCGGAAGTCGGCAAGGTGTACGAAGGCGAGGTGCGCAGCATCATGCCGTTCGGCGCCTTCGTGCAGATCATGCCGGGCCGCGACGGGCTCCTGCACATCTCCGAGATCGCGCACCGCCGTCTGGAGCGCGTCGAAGACGAGCTGCAGATGGGCGAGATCGTCAAGGTCAAGGTGCTCGAGGTCCAGCCCGACGGCAAGGTTCGCTTGAGCCGCAAGGTCCTGCTCGAGAAGCCGGAAGGGTACCAGGAGGAAGAGCGCAGCGAGCGCCCGCATCGCAGCAGCGGCGACCGCGATCGTGGTCGCAGTAGCGGTGGCGGCGGACGTCGCCACAGCTCGCGACGCTAGTCGCGGGGCCCCAAGACTTCGGTCGTATTGCGCGGCCCGCTCACAGGCACCATCTTGTGGGCGGGCGCAGTCGTTTTGAGGATGAGGACGTGAGGACGGAATGACACCCGCACGAGTTGCCAACAAGATCGTGTTGCCCAGCGGGTTCACGATTCTGCACGAGAAGAACCCCATCTCGAAGGCGTTCTGCATCGGGATATGGACGCGCACCGGCGCGCGCGACGAAGCCGCGCGCGAGGCGGGGCTGTGCCATTTTCTCGAACACATGCTGTTCAAGGGGACCAGCCGGCGTAACGCCAAGCAGATCTCGACCGACATCGAGAAGGTGGGCGGCTCGCTGGATGCCTTCACCACCAAGGACACCATGTGCGTCTACGGCCAGGTGCTCGAGAGCAAGCGCGACGTCGCCATCGACCTGATCGCCGACATGCTGACGGACTCTCGCTTCGCCGACGACCAGGTGGCGGTCGAGCGCAAGGTCGTGGTCGAAGAGATCGGTGACGTCGACGACGCCCCCGAGGACCTGATCCACGAATTGTTCGCGGCCGAGATGTACCCGCAGCACCCGCTCGGGCGCCCCATCCTCGGCTATCGCAAGACCGTCGCGGCGTTCAAGCGCAACGACCTCGTGCGCTATTCGCGCCGCGCGTTTCGCTCTTCGAATTTGGTGGTCTCGGTCTACGGCAACATCGACGAAACCGAGCTCACCAAGGCCTGCGAGACGCGCTTCGCGTTCCCCAAGGGGACGCTCGCGCGCGACGGCACCCGCTTCCCGTCGCCGCTCGCGCGCCGCCGCCACGTCAAACGCAAGCTGCACCAGCAGCACGTGTGCATGGGCACGCGCACGTTCTCGTTCCTGGACGAGCGCCGCTACGCCCTGATGGTGCTGAACGCCGCCTTGGGGGGCGGCATGTCGTCGCGCTTGTTCCAGAAGATCCGCGAGGAGATGGGCCTCGCGTACAGCGTGTACACCTACGTGGACCACTCGCGCGACACCGGCATGTTCGCCGCGTACATGGCCGTCAATCCCAATACCGCCGGACGCGCGATCGAGGCCATGACCCGCGAGCTGGAAGCCGTGAAGAAGGGCGGGCTCACGCGCACCGAGCTGAAGGACATCAAGGACCACATCAAGGGGAGGATCCTGTTGGGGCTGGAGACGTCGGCGTCACGCATGATGCGCCTCGCGCGCAACGAGATCAGCTACGGCCGCCAGGTTCCGGAGCGCGAGCTCTTGAAGAAGCTCGCCGCCGTCAAGATGGACGACATCACCGCGGTCGCGCGCGAGGTCCTCGACACCGACCGGTATGTGATGGTGAGCCTGGGACCTTCGGGCGCGGGGTTGAACTAGTCGCAAGGGGCGCGTAGACTGGGACGATGAGAGCAACGCTCCATAGCACCATCGTTCTCACCGCCACGATCCTGTTGTTCGCGGGCGGGTGCGGCGACTCCGAGAGTTCCGGCCCCGCGGCTCCCGTCAATTATCCACCGACCATCGACGTAGTACCGGACACGACGATCGCTTACGGCGACACGTTGCGTGTCAACGTGACGGGGAGTGACCCCGACGGGGGTCCGCTCACGTTTTCGATGGCGGTCATGGTGTCGCTGTCGGAGATCCGCACCGGCTACTCCACGAGCGCGGGGATCGACAAGGATTCCGGCTCTTTCTGGTTTTACCCCGGCCCACGCGATGTCCCCGACCGGTCGTTCCAATTCGCCGTTACGGATGACGGTGGTCTCGACGACACCGCGATACTCACGGTCACCACCGTCGTGCGTGAGTTATCGACGCTCCCAGACTAGAGATCTGCCTGGTCACATTTAGTCGAACTTGAAGCCACTCACCCTGACCTTACCGAACAGCTTCTCGATCTTCTGCTCGTCGACCACCATCGAGATGCGCATGAATTCCTTGGAGTGAGATCCGAAGGCGGAGCCCGGCGACACGATCACACCGGTTGCCTTGAAGAACTCCTTCGCGAACTCGGTCGCGTCGGCGTAGCGCTTGGGGACGCGGTCCCAGATGTACATCGCGGCCGGCGGCGGTGTGAGCTTCCATCCCAGCTTCCCGAAGCCTTCGATGAAGAGGTCGCGGCGCGCGCGGTAGCGTTTGCGTTGCGCTTCGGCAAAGTCAATTTCACTCTCAAGGATGTCGGCGCCGGTGCGCTGGATGGCGAGGAACACGGCGAAATCCATGTTCGACTTAATCTTCACGAGGTTCGAGATCACCTCGCGGTTGCCGAGCACGTAACCCAAGCGCCAGCCCGCCATGTTGTAGCTCTTCGAGAAGGAGTGGAACTCGATGGCGACGTCGGCGGCTTCGGGGACTTGCATAATCGACGGTGTGGGCACGTTGGGCTCGAGCGCCAGCTCGGAGTAGGCGAGGTCGGACACGACAATGAAGTCGAACTTCTCCGCGAGCGCTACCGCTTCCTTGAACGTGGAGAGCGGCGCCGCGGCACCCACCGGGTTGTTGGGATAATTGAGGAACAAGAACTTCGCGTGGTCCCACACCTGGTGCGGAACCGCGGCGAAGTCGGGTAGATAATTGTTCTCGGGCAAGAGCGGCAGCTCGATCACGTTGGCTTCGACGATCTTGGCCGCACCCAGGTACGCGGGGTAGCACGGGGTCGCGACCACGATGGTGTCGCCGGGATCGAGATAGGCGAGCATCAGCTTCGAGATGCCGTCTTTGGACCCGATCAGCGGCAGCACTTCCTTGTCGGGATCGACGGAGACGTTGAACCGGCGCTCGTACCAATTGGCGACGGCGCGCCGGAACTCGGGGGCGCCGTCGAAGGGCGAGTAGCGGTGGTTCTCGAGCGGGCGCGCGCGCAGCTGTTTCGCCATCATCTCGATGATGGCGGGGTCGGGGGGCTGGTCGGGACTGCCCACGCCGAGGTCGAAGATGTCTTCGGCCGGGCGCGGGTCTTCGCGCTTCATGCGCGCAATCTCCTCGAACACATAGCGGCCCATTTTCTGGACGCGACTGGCCGGCCGGATCATCGGCAAAGAACCTCCATTGAAGGAGCTACGACATTATCAGGTTTGCGCGCGGGCGTCAAAGCCGATAGTCTCGCACGCATGCTGATCCCGCTCGCGTTGGCGCTGGGAATACCGCTCGCGACGCACGCGGTGTGGCGCGCGCGCTACGGCTACCCGCCGAACCACGTGCCGCGCGTCTTGTGCTTCCACAAGCTCTCGCGGCGTTTTCTGTTCGAGGGGACGTGGACCACGCCCGCGCGCTTTGCGGCCACGATCGACCGCCTGCGCGAGCGCGGCTATACGTACATCGACGAAGCGCGCTATCTGGCGGCACTCGAAGAGCCGCACGCGGATTGCAGCAAACAGATCTTTCTCACTTTCGACGACGGTTACGCCGAGGTGCGCGACGTGGCGTGGCCGCTTCTCTCGGAGCGCGGGATTCCGTTCCACGTCTTCCTGGTTACAAACTACGCGGGGCGGGAGAACGACTGGGACCTCTCGCTCGGGCGGCCTCGGTTTCGCCACCTCGACTGGGAGGCGGTGCGCGAGATGTCCGCGCGCGGCGTCACCTTCGGGTCGCACACGGCCTCGCACGCGGACCTCACGCGCGCGCCGCGCTCGCGCGTGCAGCAGGACCTCGAACGCTCGCGCAAGGCGATCGAAGACGCGACCGGGAAGGCCGCGCGCGCGCTGTCGTATCCGTTCGGCCGCTACGACGACGCGGCCAAGGAGGCCGCCCGCGGGGCGGGATTCGAGGCGGCGTTCTCCTTATATCCCTCGCACAGCAACGCTACGACAGACCGCTACGCGCTCCGGCGCGAGGCGGTCTACATCATCGATCCGGTTCGTCTTATCGAGACCAAGCTGCGCCCGAATCCGTTCTATGGACTGGAAGAAATGAAGTGCCGCGCCATCAACGCGGTCGCGGTATTGACGCCGATCCTGACCGCCCGTCGCCGAAATACCCGTTGACATACGATATTACGATCGATATTATGTTCGGGTAACGATATCTTGATCGATATGATCGAAGGGGGGCTATGGACACGCTGACGATCTCGCCCAAGTTTCAGGTCGTGATCCCGAAGGCGATTCGCGAGCTTCTCAAGTTGAAGCCGGGGCAGAAGGTACAAGCGATCGTGTACAACAACCGGATCGAGTTGATACCGGTTCAGCCCGTGGCACGCATGCGAGGGTTTGTCCGGGGCATCGATACGTCGGTGGACCGCGAGGACGATCGGGTATGAACGTGATCGACTCGTCGGCCTGGCTCGAGTACTTCGGCGACGGTCCCAACGCGGCGGCGTTCGCCAAGGCCATTCAGGATACGCGGCGGTTGGTAGTGCCCACGATCAGCATATTCGAAGTGTTCAAGCGGCTCACGCAGCAGAAGGGGGACGGGGACGCTCTGCAGGCGATCGCGGTGATGCACCAGGGCGAGGTGGTCGAGCTTTCGGTGCCGCTCGCTCTGGATGCGGCGCGGATCAACCTCGAGCGCGACTTGCCCATGGCGGACAGCATCATGCTCGCGACATCGCGTGCCTTCGGAGCCACGCTGTGGACCCAAGACGCGGACTTCGAAGGACTGCCCGACGTCAAATACGTGAAGCGAAGGAAGTAGTGCTGGTCAGCCCGGGTAGCGAATCGAAAAACGCGCGCGGTAGTAG
>JAKEHA010000172.1 GCA_022615275.1 Candidatus Latescibacterota bacterium | reverse complement strand
GGAGCTTCTTTCCGAAGGCGATCATGTCGGGGACGATCCCGTTGTGCTGGTAGCCCCAGAACTTGCCGGTGATGCCGGCACCCGACTGCACTTCGTCGACGATGAACATGATGTCGTGCTCGAGTGTCACCTCGCGCAGGAACTGGAAGAACTCGGGGCGGAAGTGGTTATCGCCGCCCTCGCCCTGGATCGCCTCGATGATGAGCGCCGCGATGTCGTCGCCGTGGACGCGGATGGCTTCCTTGATCTCTTTCTTGGCTTGCTCTTCGAGGGCGATGACCTGGTCCAGATTCTTTTCGAGCGGGAAGGCGGCCTTGGGGTTCACGATGCGCGGCCAGTTGAATTTCGGGTAGTACTTGATCTTCACCGGGTCGGTGTTGGTCAGCGACATGGTGTAGCCGGTGCGGCCGTGGAAGGCCTCGCGGAAATGGATCACCTGCTGGCCGATGTCCTTGGTGGCCCCGCGCTTGTAATTCTTCTGCACCTTCCAGTCGAACGCGGCCTTGAGCGCGTTCTCGATGCCGAGCGCCCCGCCTTCGATCAGGAACATGTGCGGCAGCTCGGGCGGAATCGCGTAGCGGTCCATCGCCTCGACGAACTCGGCCATTTGCTGGCTGTAGAAGTCGGAGTTCGACGGCTTGTTGACCGCGACGGCACCCAGGCGCTCGCGGAACGCGGGGTCGGTCAGCTTGGGATGGTTGATCCCGATCGGCAGCGACGCGAAGAATTGGAAGAAGTCGAGGTACGTGCGGCCGTCCGCCTTGTCGCGCAGCCGAATGCCCTCGCTGTTTTCGAGGTCGACGACGATTGGAAACCCGTCGACCAGCATGTGGCGGCCGATGGTCTCGAGCACCTTCTTGGGCTCGACATGGATGTCCGTTCCGGCCCCAGTCGCGTGCACCATGGAACTCTCCTCTGTTGGATGAAGAAAAAAGCGACTCGGTCGTGCGCGCGGCCCACCCCGCACCCACCGCAGTAACCCGCTGTCAGGACCAAAGCTACCGGATCGCGCGAGGGGGTGTCAAGGACGCTCGTGGCCGGCGAGCGCACCCTGGAACAGAAACTATAGCAGCAAGTTACAAGCCGCTCTTCGAGTGCCGACGGGCGTCCAAAGCGGGTGCGCGGAACACCTCTCGACCCTCGGCGAAGGTCGCCTCCACGCGCAGCCGGTCGGTGTCGGAAATGAGCGGGTTGCCGGAGAACACGACGAGGTCGGCGCGGGCTCCGGCTTCGATCGCCGGCCCGTTCTCGCGTGCGGTCCACATCGCAGCCGCGGCGGTCGTGTAGCGCCGAAACCCGTCCACGGCGCCGATCCGCTCGCGCTCGACGGCGTGGTGGGTCGCACCCTTGAGCCCGAACAGGGGCCCGGCCGGCATGCCGTCCGAGCTGAAGACGACGCGCGCGCCGGTGCGCAGCAAGGTCGCGAAGGGATTGTTGCGCTCCCAGCGCGCGCGGCCCAGGCGGCGCTCGTACAGGCCGCCTTCACCGCCCCAGTTGCGCACGAAGTTGGGTTGCATCACGAGCGGGATTCCCATGCGCGCGATGCGCTCCACGTCACGCTCCGCGATCACCTCCGCGTGCTCGACGCGCACGCGCGCGCGCGTTGTCTCGATAGCATCCAAGACGGTCGACAGCGCGCGGTCGCCTATGGCGTGAATCGCGCACTCGATCCCCTGTTCCGCGCACGATGCGATCTCGGCCTCCAACGCGCGAGTCTCCACGAGCAAGTCTCCGAGCGTCTCGGCATCGGCGTAGGGGTCGTGCAGGGCCGCGGTGCGGGCTCCCATCGACCCGTCGGAGAAGATCTTGATGCCGGCCGCGCGCACACGCGCGGGATCGATCGCGTCGAAGCACGCGCGGGCCGTCTCGTAGTCGCGCGCCGGAAGGTGCAGGTATCCGTCGATGCGAAGCGGGCGACGCGATGCGCCAAGACCCGCGGCGTACACGTCGATGGTGTCCGGGTCGACGATGTCGTGGATGGCGGTTATGCCGAGTGAGTGAAGGTGGGCGACGGCACCGTCGACGGCGGCCGCAACGGCGTCGAAGGGCGGGCGCGTAAGACGGTTGGCCTCGAACACCGCGTCTTCGATGATGCGGCCGGTCTCATGATCGACGAGGCGGGCGGGCACGCGCGCCGCGAGCGCCTTCAAGAGCACGTCGTTGGCCACACCCACGTGGCAGCACACGCGCCGCGCGTACACGGGCTGGGTGCCGCTGACCGCGTTCAGGTCGGCGCGCGTGGGGAGTGTCGCGTCGCGCCAGTCACTCTCGTCGAAGTCGACCCCGACGATTGCGTCTTCGAGGAGCGGCCGCGGGTGGCGTCGAGGCGGGGCCCCCGCGTCCTTGGACGCGGGGTGGCAAGACGACAGGACCCGCGGACGCGACGACAGTGCTGCGACCACGTCGTGCGCGCTGGTGGCTGCGCTCAAGTCGACGCGCAGCGACTTGTTCGCGAGCGCGATCAGATGAAAGTGGGCATCGACGAAGGCGGGAGCGACGAACTTACCGGTCGCGTCGAAGACGCGCACGTCGGGGCGCGCACCCGGTTGCGGCGCCGCGACACCGGGGAGCACCTCCACGATGCGCCCGTCGCGCACCCAGATGGTGCGCGGCTCGAAGCGAATCGAGCCCGCGCCGTCGTCCGTCCACACGCGCCCGCCTGCGATGACCAGAGTCGACATGGGGTGCATACTAACAAAAAAACAAGGGGGCCCGTTCTTTGGAGGAGGCCCCCTTGTCCCAACCCGCCCAGTCGCGGACCGAACGGGCAGTCATCGCCGCACGCGAATCAGTCGTCGCAACAGACGTCTTCGTCGTACCCTTCGACGTCCCGCTGGTACTGCCAGGTGCGTCGCTTCTCGGGTGCGATCGTGCGCGTCTCGAGCAGCTCGTTGCACTGATCGAACACGAAGACGAGACCGTGCTCGTAGTACGTCCACTTCTCTTTCACACGTCCGTATTCGTTCAAGCGGACGCGATGGGCGGTGTAACCGTACTCGTCGTAGACGGCCTTCTTAGCGCCGTCGAGGTTCTTGATATACAGATAATGACGGAGGAACTTGCGTTCCTTCTTCCCCGTCACCTGAGGGGCGTAGTAAATGGCGTCCGCGAAGACCGGCGCCGCGATCAGCAGCGACAGGGCGAACGTCCACACGAACTTTCTCATGCTCCGACTCCTTGATGGTGCTAACGCTAGTGGTGCTTGGAGCTTACGATTGCGACTTATTGTATCACATTCAGCCTCGAGATAGCAAGATGGGAGGCATCGTGGAGGCTCGCGGCCGGTCGTGCCGAGGGATGGACGGAGACGCCTTAACCGGCTGGTAGACGGTCAATTAGTCGCGGGGGGACGGAGACGGGGAGGGAGGGAAAAAAGATAGGGCCCGCTCGCCGGCTGTCGCTTGAGTTTGGAACAGGGGCAACAGGCGGAAGACAAGCAGGGCCCTATTTAGAGAGCGCGTGCGCGCAGTATAGCACGCCGCCGGCGCAAGCGCACGTATGGTCTGTGTGCTACCGCGAACCCGAAACGTTGGGCGTCAAGCGCGGCAGCTGCCACTCGTCGAACAGAATGTACTCGATCGCAGGTCTCACGTCGTCCGGGTTGAAGTAGACCGGCGGAAATCCGAAGACGGCACTGCGCGCCCCGACGGCGCCGGGTATGTCCTGCGCGATCACGTCGGCATACGCGCTGGACCAGAACGCCACCGGTTGCATGTAGGTGCGTTCCGTCGTGTCGCGGCTGACGAGTCCGTAGATCGGCTCGAAGCACGAACGCGGCTCCGGAACGTACTGACACGCCAGGCCGGCACGGAAATACGACGGGTTGTACACCTCGGCGTCGATCCCCTGCGACTCGGGCGCGTACACGCGCCCGGTGCCCGCCACTTCGGGTCTGAGCCGGAGTACCGGGAAGCCGGGATCGAGCGGATGCGCCTCGCGCATGCTGTCGTCGCGCGTCGACGCCGAGCCGGGCTGCCGGTAAACAGGACTCACCGGGCAATAACGCCGGGTACTCCCCGACCCCGGCAAGCGCGCACGCGAGGTCGGCAGATAACCATAGTCGATCACTTCCAGGCACAGGTCCTTGTACGCGAACCCGTTCTCCCCGGGTGGGTCCTCCAAGTCGGGCGAGCCGGTCTGCGGGTCCTCGATCTCGTACAACGGGATCATCGGCCAGCGCACGAGAAGATCCGAGCGCCGCGGCAGCACGTTCTGCACCGGCTGCTGACCCGCGATCAGGACGTGGGCTCCCGCCTGCATCGCGAGCGCCAACGCGTTGGGCACCACCTTTCCGGAAACACCCGCTCCCGCGTTGCACGCGGATGCTCCCGTCTGCGATTGCGTTCCTCGGAACTGGATGTACTGGTACAGGAGCGGCAGCCGGGCGGCACTGGTGGTCGTGAGGTCTCCGAACACGCTCCAGATGACGGATTTGTAGGACGCGAGCGTCGTGAGGGGGATCTCCCGTTCCGTGGTGGCCGACAGCATGTCGCGCAATGGGTCGAAGTCGGACACGTTCGCCACCATGTCGAGCCAGAAGCGGTCGTGCTCGCTGTCGTTGGGAACGCTTCCGTTGGTCAACTCGAATCCGGAGAACCCGGCGTTCTCGTCGGCGGCGTAGTCGTCGACGACCAGCACGTTCCGCTCGCCGCTGAAGCGGACGATGTTCACCTTCACCTCGACGCGCGAGCAAAAGCCCGAGTTGTCGATCACCTCCGCCGTGAAGGTGTGGGTCCCGAAGTTGAAGGAGCGCGCCGGGACCTCGGCGAACGAACCCACGAAGGGCGTGTAATCCGTCTCCCACTGGTCGGGATCGTTGAGGTCGAGAATGTCCCAGCCGTAACGATACCCCGACACGGTGCCGCCGTAGTCGTCTGCGCACGCGCTCAGAGTGAACGCCATGCCTACGCCGGCGACCATGTCGAGGATGGTCAGCGGGTAGTCGCACGTTGAAGCTACCACGCTTCCCACATACTGGTTGCTGACGACGAGGCGGGGACCCGTCGTACGACGCGATACCTTGATGCGACGCGCGTTCCGCCGCTCGTCGAGCACGGGCGTCACCGCGCCGGCTTCGTCCTTGGCGCGGATCGCGAACACGTAGTCTCCGAATTCCATGGGCGGGCTGGTCCACGATTTGCCGCTGTCCAGCGGCGCCCGGTAGAAGGCCCACGGGTACCACGACGGCGCCGGATGAAACCGGCGCGTATCAGCTGCCGGATCTGCCGCCGGACGCATATCTCGTTAGGGAAATCGTGCCGAATCGCTATCAACAGACCTATCCGGCGGAAGGAAGTCACGTTGTGCAAGTGGGGCCGGGCCAGGT
>JAKEHA010000171.1 GCA_022615275.1 Candidatus Latescibacterota bacterium | reverse complement strand
GTGGCACCGTCGTCGCAGCGGTGGGGCTCGGTGCTGGGCGCGGGTGCCGCCGTCCTGGCCGGGCGCGCGCGCGTCGTGGCAACCGCGTGGCGTCCCCACGACGACGACGCGACGTGGACCGCGTGGTCGGGAGTCGAATGGCGCCACGCGCGCACGGTGCTCGGTATCGCGGCGGGAAAGACCACGCGTGCGCGTCCGGTCGCGTCGTTGATCGTCGCGCGCGCGCTTCGATCGGCGTTCGTGTGCGTGGAGTCCGCGGCGGCCGGCGCGGGCATGGTGTTCGCCGCGCGTGCGGTCTCCGGTGCGGCGTGGCGCGCCGCACTCGCGTCCGGCGCGGCGGCACCCCCCGACTCGCGGCCGGGGAGCTTTGCGCGCGACCGCCGCATGGGTGTCATCGAGCGCCGCGACGCGTGGAGCGGGATATCGAGCCGCGTTACGGCCTCGTCGGTGATGCAACGAGAGGGACCCGAACACGAGCGGCGGCGCCGCGTCGACTGGAGGGTGCGCGTGGAACTCGACCCGGACACTCGCATCGAAGGGGGCGTCCGTTTCGGCCAGCGCGTCACGTCCGTCGCGCCATCCTTGCTCCGGCCGGGCGAGCACACGACCTACGACGAGTGGCGCGCTCGCGTCGCACTGGTCGTGCGCGAGCGACCTTCGCCTGCGATCGACGTCGAGCACGTATTTCGGGCCGACGCCGTGGACGCGGGATCGGCTCCGGGCTTCGGGGTGACGTGGCGGGGGACGATCCGGCGCGGGGTCGTCGACCTTCGCGCGCAGGCGAGCGCGTGGGGACTTCGGCCCGGCCAGACCGCGTACCTGGGTCGTGGCGGCATTCCCGGATCCGGCGCCTTTACGGCCGCATCGGGGTCGGGCAGCGACCTCTCGCTCGCGTTGCGGGCCCGCGCGTGGAGCCACGCCTCGGTGGCGGCGGAGTGGCGCCGCAATTCCGCCGGCGACGAAGGGATCGTATTTGGAATCACGCTCGGCCTGTAGGCGCGAGATCGGTTTTGACAGCGGGGCACACAGCTTGCTAGCGTGGTGCAATTGAACCTCTTACACCGCCCGCTGGCCGGTTTGGAGACACCATGAAATTCGCCGAGCGCATGAACCACCTGGGAACCGAGACCGCCTTCGAGGTCATGGCCCGCGCGCGCGCGCTGGAGGCGCGGGGCCGCGACATGATCCACCTCGAGATCGGCGAGCCCGATTTCGACACGCCGCAGAACATTCGCCAGGCCGCCGAGAAGGCCCTGCGCGAAGGGAAAACGCACTACGGCCCGTCGGCCGGATTGCCGGAAGCGCGCGCCGCCTTCGCCGAGTACGTGCAGAAGACGCGCGGCGCGGAAGTGAGCACAGACCAGGTCGTGATCACGCCGGGCGCCAAGCCCATCATCTTCTTCAGCATGCTGGCGTTGCTCGACGCGGGCGACGAGGTCATCTACCCCAATCCCGGTTTTCCCATCTACGAGAGCATGATCGACTACATCGGCGCGAAGCGCGTGCCGCTCATGCTCTCCGAGAAGAACGGTTTCTCCTTCGACGCCGACTACCTGGCGTCGCTCGTCACCACGCGCACGAAGCTGCTCATTCTGAATTCGCCGCACAACCCGACCGGCGGCGTCCTGTCGCGCGACGCGGTCGCGCGCCTCTCCGAGCTGGCGGTCGAGCACGACTTCTACGTTCTCTCCGACGAGATCTACGCACGCATCCAGTACGAAGGCGAACCGGTGAGCCCGTACGTCTATCCCGGCATGCGCGAGCGCACGATTATTCTGGACGGCCACTCGAAGACCTACGCGATGACGGGCTGGCGGCTGGGCTACGGTGTGATGCCGCAGGAGATGGCGCAGAAGGTCGCGAAGCTGCAGACGAATTCGAATTCGTGCACGTGCAGCTTCACCCAGATCGCGGGCGTGGAAGCGCTGCGCGGGCCGCAGGACCGCGTCGACGCCATGGTCAAGGAGTTCCGTGCGCGTCGCGACGTGATCGTCGAGGGATTGAACAAGGTGAAAGGCTTCCGCTGCCACCGCCCGGCGGGCGCGTTCTACGTGTTCCCGAACATCACCGGTACCGGCAAGAGCTCCAAGGAGATGGAGAACTATCTCATGGACGAAGCCGGAGTCGCCGTGCTGGCCGGTACCGCCTTCGGTTCCAACGGCGAAGGCTTCATCCGCCTCTCCTACGCGAACTCGCAAGCCAACATCAAGAAGGCACTCGAGCGCATCGCGGCTGCGTTTTAACCACGTTGCGGCGAGCGTCGAGGGCTTCCCGTACTACACCGAGCGTCCCCCGGCGGGTGTCGCTCGTGGGGCCCCCGCCGCGCCAGGCGGCGGGGTAACGAGTGACAGGACCCGCCGGGCAGCGTTCTCGTCGCCAACTTGACATAGATCGCAAGTACTCGGTATCGTCGGCGCGTTCCACCCGTCACCCTTTCTCCGGGAGTTCAGATTGAAGGTCTTGGTGGTCGGTTCGGGCGGGCGCGAGCACGCGCTCGCGTGGGCGATCGGCCGCTCGCGGCGCATCGACCGGCTCTGGATCGCGCCCGGTAACGCGGGTACGGCGAGCGCGGGAGAAAACGTCGACATCGCGGCCACCGACGTGGCGCCGCTCGTCGACTTCGCGCGTGGCCAGAAGATCGATCTCACCGTGGTTGGACCCGAGGCGCCGCTCTTGGCCGGGATCGTCGATCGCTTTCGCGATGCGGGGCTTTCGTGCTACGGACCGACCGCGGCCGCGGCGCGCCTCGAAGGGAGCAAGGCCTTCGCGAAGGACTTCATGCGACGCCACGGTGTTCCCACGGGGGCGTTCGCCACGTTCGACGACGCGGCCCGCGCGCGCTCGTACGCGCGATCGTTGGGGGCACCCGTCGTGGTCAAGGCGGACGGGCTCGCCGCCGGCAAGGGCGTCGTGGTGGCCCGTGATATCGACGAGGCGGAGCGCGCCATCGACGCGATGCTGGTCGAGCAGCGCTTCGGCGAAGCGGGTTCTCGCGTCGTCGTCGAAGAATTCCTGCAGGGCGAGGAAGTCTCGGTGCACGCGGTTTGCGCGGGCGGACGCGCGCTGCTCCTGCCGAGCTCGCAAGACCACAAGCGCGCCTACGACGACGACCGCGGGCCCAACACCGGCGGCATGGGCGCGATCGCGCCGGTGCCGTGGGTGGACGCGGCGGCGCTCGCGCGCGTCGAAAGCGAGGTCGTACGTCCCGTTCTCGACGGCATGGCGGCGGAAGGAACGCCGTTCACGGGCACGCTGTACGCGGGTATCATGTGGACCGCGGCCGGGCCGAAGGTGCTCGAGTTCAACGCGCGCTTCGGCGACCCCGAGACGCAGTCGTTGATGCCGCTCCTCGTCGACGGCGACGTATGCGAATTGCTAGCGTCGGCGGCGAGCGGGAATCTGCCGAACGGCTTGCGACTCGCGTCGCGTTGTGCGGCCACGATCGTGATCGCGTCGAAGGGATACCCCGAGGGCGCAGTGGCCGGGGTGGAGATTCGCGGCCTCGATGCGGTCGAAGCCGACACGATGGTGTTCCACGCCGGCACGCGCGCAGTCGATGGGCGTATCGTCACCGCGGGCGGCCGCGTGCTCGGTATAACTGCATGGGCGCCCACGTTGCCCGGCGCATTGGGTCGCGCGTACCTCGTCGCCGAGCGTATCCACATCGACGGGGCGTTCTATCGCAGCGACATTGGTCGCAGGCATTTGACACAATGAAAGGAAATGCGATGGCGAAGTCACCACGCGTAGCGATTCTGCTCGGAAGCAAGGGCGACGAAGGTCACCTCAAGGCGACGACCGATCTCCTCGATCGATTCCAGATCGACTGGGAGCTCAAGGTGATCTCCGCGCATCGCCAGCCCGAGCAACTGCACGAGTACGTGCGCGCGGCCGACGCGGGCGGAACGCAGGTGTTCATCGCGGCGGCCGGGCTGTCCGCCGCACTCCCCGGCGTCATCGGGTCGATCTCGCAGAAGCCCGTGATCGGACTCCCGATTCCCGGCGGTGCGCTGGCGGGCGTCGACGCGCTCCTGTCGATGGTACAAATGCCGGGCGGTATTCCGGTGGCGACGGTGGGGGTG
>JAKEHA010000021.1 GCA_022615275.1 Candidatus Latescibacterota bacterium | reverse complement strand
CTCCAGGAAGCCGCCGGCAATCGCCTCGACCACACCGAGTTCCTCGAGCTCATCGTCGGCGATGAACTCGCCGTGCGCGCTGATCGCGCCGTCGCGCGACGGGTCCAGGCCGCCCGCTTCCGCGACCAGCGCACCCTCGAGGACTTCGACTTCTCCTTCAACCCCTCCATCAATCGCCGCCAGATCAGTGAGCTCGCCACCTGCCGCTTCATCCGCGAGCAGCGAGATGTGCTCTTGATCGGCCCGCCCGGGGTGGGCAAGTCCCACCTCGCCCAGGCTCTCGGCCATCAGGCCGCGCGCTCCGGTCTGACCGTCCTCTACCGCTCCATCTTCGACGCCATCGGCGAGCTCATGCAGGCCGAGGCCACCGGCCAGAGTGCGCGCACCATCGCCCGCTACCTCAAGCCCGACCTCTTCATCCTCGACGACATGGGCCTCAAAAAGCTCCCCGTCCACGCTGGCGAGCATCTCTTCGAGATCATCATGCGTCGCTACGAGCTGCGCTCCACCATCATGACCTCCAACCGCCCGCTCGACGAATGGGGCAAGCTCGTCGGCGATGTACCCACCGCCACCGCCATCCTCGATCGCTTCCTCGACCGCGCCGAGGTCATCCAGATCACCGGCAAGAGCTACCGGCTCAAGGACAAGGCTTGTGAACCCAGTGAAGCTCGTGCTAAAGAGAAGAAGTAACCCTCAGACGTGGCCGGTTATGAAGTGACCGGTTTTGAATCGACCGCTGACACGAGCGCGCATCGCAGGCGGAACTGAAGATCTTCGATGTTCGAGATGCGCTGGTCAAGACCCTGCTCAATGAGCGTCGCCAGCAGGGGAATCACCGGGTGGTTTGGACCGGCGATAACAATCGGGGAAACCGGGTTGCCAGCGGCGTCTACTTCTATCGGTTCACGGCGGGTCAATTCCGGGCGACGAAGAAGATGGTGCTGATTCGCTAATCTGCTTCCGGACTCGATGCTCGACGACATGATTTCTCTTTCAGGCAGCCGCCAAGCGTTGTCCTGCGCCGGTCGAGACCCATAATCATGCTCCGCACCGCCGTTGTCGTTCTGTGGAAGGACTTGCGCATCGAGTTGCGCACGCGCGACGCGGTGAGCGCGGCGCTCGTGTTCAGCATTCTGGTGCTGGTCATTTTCAACTTCGCGCTCGACGTCAACAGGCCCGAGATGCGGCGCCTGGCGGCGGGATTCTTCTGGGTGGCGTTCGCGTTCGCGGGGACACTCTCGCTCAACCGGTCGTTCGCGCTGGAGAAGGAGTCGGGCGCGGGGCGCGCGCTGTCGCTGGCACCCGTCGACCCGGCCGGCATCTTTCTGGGCAAGGCGCTCGCCAACGCGATCTTTCTCGCCGTCACGCAGCTAGTCGTGCTGCCGTTGTTCGTGATCTTCTTCGACGTGTCCGTGACGCGCCTGTGGGCGCTGGCCGTCTCCTTCGCGCTGGGTTCGATCGCGTTCGCGGCCACTGGGACGCTGTTCTCCGCCATCGCGGCCAACACGCGCATGCGCGAACTCTTGCTGCCGGTCTTGTTCCTGCCCGTGAGTGTCCCCGCGCTGATCGCGGCCGTCGAGACGACGTCCTTCGCGCTCGGCAACACGGAGAGCGCTTCGTTCTGGTTCACGCTTCTGGTAGTCTACGACGTGGTGTTCGTGACCGCGTCGCTCTTGGTGTTCGAATACGTGGCGGAGGAATAGATGGCTCGACGTTCCGGAATGATCCTCGACGCCGCCCTGCTGATCGCGATGGCGGCGGCCTTCGGCATGATCTTCTTCTACGCCCCCATCGAGAGCGAGATGGGGATCGTGCAGAAGATCTTCTACGTGCACGTGCCGCTGGCGTGGAACGCGTTCCTGGGCTTCGGCATCGTGTTCTTCTCCAGCTTTCGCTATCTCGCCACGCGCGATCCCAAGTGGGACATGCGCGCGCTGTCGGCGGCCGAAGTGGGCGTGCTGTTCACGACGCTCGTCCTGATCACGGGACCCATTTGGGCCAAGCCGGTGTGGGGCATCTGGTGGACGTGGGACGCGCGGCTGACGCTGACGCTCGTCCTGTGGCTGATCTATGTGGGCTACCTGATGCTGCGACGCTACATCGAGTCGCCGGAGCGGCGCGCGGTGCTCGCGGCCGTGGTGGGCGTCACCGGCTTCATCGACGTGCCGCTCGTCTACTTCGCGATTCGCTGGTGGCGCACGCAGCACCCGCAGCCCGTCATTGCGGGCGGCGAAGGCTCGGGCCTCGACCCGCGCATGGCGACGACGTTATGGATCTGCGTCGCCGCGTTCACGCTGCTGTTCGTCGCACTCTATCGACGGCGCCTCGCGATCGAGGCGATGCGCGCCCGCGCCGAAGCACTCCGCGACGACGCGGAAGCGGCGCGCATGGAAGGAGCCCGGTCATGAGCTGGCTGCTCGCAGCATACGCCGCGGTCGCGATCGCGGTGGGTGGCTACGCGCTTCGCCTGGCGCGCCTTAAACGCGCGCTGGTCTCCGAGATCGATGCTTCGAAACGTCTCCGCTAGCGCCTGCGCGTGTGCGATCGAGGCTTGCCCGCGCGCAGCCGGACCCATACAATAGTAGCGTCCGCTGGCTCCCCACCCTCCAGCGGGGGAAGCCATGAAACCGAGTAAACCCAACTCGTCCAAGTCCCCCGCGAATTCGCCGCAACGGGAAACGCGCGTCCACGAGGACCTCGCCTTGATCGAGATGGTCCTGGGCGGGTCGACCGCGCACTGGCACGCCTTCGTCGATCGCTACGCGGGGTTGATTTATTCCGTTATTCGCCGGCAACTCTTCGCGGAAGAGGAAGACGACGTTCGCACCGTCTTCGCCGACGTGCTGGAAGCGCTCTATCGCGGCAAGCTCTCCGAATTTCGCGGCAGCTCCGAGCTGTCGACGTGGCTCATTGTCGTATCGCGCGGCAAGGCGCTCGATCACCTTCGTCATATTCAGGGGCGCCGCAAGAACCCGCAGGGCTGGGACGCTCTCACGCCGCTCGAGCGCGCCGTGTTCAAGTTCCACTTCGTCGAAGGCCTCGGCTTCGACGCGGTGATTCAGTCGCTGCACTCGGCGGGCCTGCGCGCGAACGCGGAGACGGTCGCGCACGCGGTCCTGCGAATCGAAGGCACCATCGACAAGCACTACCTGCGCCGCCTCGAGTCCGACGCGAAGGCGCCCGCGTTGGGCGTGGTGTCGGGACGCATGCTCGATTACCTGAAGCACATGCAGTTCGAGCGCGAGCGCGTCGAAGAAGACCCGGACGATGCCTTCACGCGCGAGGGCATCGAGAAGATGGGGGCGCGCGTGCGCGAGCTGTTGGCCGACCTCTCCGAAGAGGAGCGCGACGTGGTCAGGCTTCGCTACGAAGAGGGCTGGACGGCGCAGCGGATCGCGGACGAGCGGGGGCTCTCGGGGCAGCGCAAGGTCTACACCATCCTGGATGGGGCGCTCCGGAAACTCCGGCGCCTCCTGGATCGCGACCCCGACGCCGATTGAGGCCGGAATCGCCCGTGGAATCCGCCGCCGAGGTCCGTCTCTAGTGGATCGAACAAACTCGACGCGGGCGCAAAGCGCCCGAGAAACCAGCAGCCATGACCGAGCTTCACCTCACCGATGAACAGCTTGCGGCCCTCGCCGACGACTCCATGACGGAGTCCGACCGGGGCCTTCTGATTGAGCACGTCCGCTCGTGTAACGCCTGTCACGACAGCTACTTGGACACGGTTCGCTACCGCGCGATGCTGCTGGCCGACGCTTCGGTATTCCGGGCGCCGGACGAGGTGGTTCGCCTCGCCCGCTCGATCGCCCGCCGGGGTGCGGCCTACGACGCGGTCGAACGCCACCCGCGCGCCGAGGCCCGGCGGCGGTGGTTTGCCCCGGCCCTGCTCGCGGGCGCGGGCGCGGCGGTGGTGGTCGTGGTAGCCGTCGTGATGTGGCAGTCCGGAATTCGTATCGGCGGCAACCGCTACGATCTCTATTTTTCGCCCCTTCAACAGGCCGCGGCGAGCGCCTCGGCGGAGGGGTCCATCGTGCTCCCGGGCACCGAGGACGCAGCCGCGGTCACGGTCTCGCACCATCGGAGCGGCTTCGTCGCGACCGACGAGACCATCGCGTCGGCGCTGGCGCAGCTCACACGCGCCTATGGCGAGGACGCCAACCCCGAGGTCGCGCACTGGCTGATCAGCGGGTACCTCGCCACCGGCGAGCTCGAGCAGGCGCGCGTGTTCGCGCAGGATGCCCGGCTGCGTTTCTCCGATGACGCTCGTTTTCTGGTCCTCGATGCGATCGTGGCGTATCGAACCGAGGAGTTCGACCGCGCGGAACGCCTGTTGCAGGCCGCCCTGGAGGCGGAACCGGGCAACGGCGCCGCGCTCTTGAACCTTGCCTTGGTCCAGTACGAGACGGGGCGTGTCGACTCGGCTCGCCGCACCCTCGAGCTGGTCCGTTCCCAGTTCCCGGGGTCACCCCTGGAGTCCCGAGCGCAAACGCTAATCTCTGATCTCCTAAACGGTTAGCCTTTTTCAATGGCCCTTGGGAAATTCTCGCGGGAATTCCCAGGGGTGCGTCCGACCCTTTCTCCCAGGATCGGGTGATAAGCGGTTTCGAATCCGTCTAAAGGGGCGAGACGTAACGAGCCCGCCGCCCGGTCCAACTCACACTGACCTCCCGACGCGGCCACGCAAGCGCTGGTCGGGCGGACGCGAAAATCGAGACCCCACCACCCTCGAACTCGCGGCTAACCGGCTGCGAGTTCTTCGTGTATAATGCGCGTTCCGGCGGCATCGCTCCGTCGCATTGGGATGAACACCGGCACGCACGCTCATCTGCTTCCCCTGACATTGGCGCTGATATCGCTCGTGATCCTCGCGGATTCGTCGCGTGGGGACGATGCGGCCGCGGTGGCATTGGTCATTCACGGCGGCGCCGGCACTATTCTCCGTGACCAGATGACGCCCGAGCGCGAAGCCGCTCTACGCGCCGCCCTCACCGAAGCGCTCGACATCGGCTATCGCATTCTCAAGGCCGGCGGTTCCAGCCTGGACGCCGTCGAAGCCGCCGTGTGCGTGCTCGAGGATTCGCCGCTCTTCAACGCCGGACGCGGTGCCGTATTCACCAGCGAAGGCAAGAACGAGATGGACGCCGCCATCATGGACGGTGCCACGCGCAAGGCGGGAGCGGTGGCTTCCGTAACGGGGATCAAGAACCCGGTGAAGGCCGCGCGCAAGGTCATGGAGAACACGAGCCACGTCATGCTGGTCGGCAAAGGCGCGGAGACGTTCGCGCGCGAGCAAGGGCTCCAGTTCGAAGACAGCGCGTACTTCTTCACCCAGCACCGGTGGGACGAACTCCAGCGCACCAAGGAAAAAGAGAAAGAACTCAAACAGGAATACGGGTCGCTCGCGTTTCCGCACACCCACCTGGGAACCGTGGGTGCGGTGGCACTCGATCGCGACGGCAACCTGGCCGCGGCCACTTCGACGGGCGGGCTCGCCAACAAGCGCTGGGGCCGGGTGGGCGATTCACCCATCATCGGCGCGGGCACCTACGCCGACAACGCGACCTGCGCGGTCTCGTGCACGGGGCGCGGCGAGATCTTCATTCGGGGTGCCGCCGCCCACGAAGTCTCCGCCCTCATGCGCCACGAGAAGCTCTCGGTCGAGAAGGCCGCGAAGCGCGTCGTGCACGACGAGCTGATCGAACTGGGCGGCGAAGGCACGGGCGGCTTGATCGCGCTCGACCGCAAGGGCCGTTTCGCGATGGAGTGCAACACCCCCGGGATGTATCGCGGGTACGTCGACTCGAACGGCAAGGCTCACACCTTCGTCTATCGCGACGAATAGCCACATGAACATCGAGCTCATCGTCGTTCCGACCAGCGAGAACGTATCGCACGTCCAGCTCGTCGGCCGCCTCGACGTCCTGGCCATGAAGGAAATCGACGTCCGCTTCCACGGCGAGACCGCGGCCCGCGAGCGATCGGCCATCGTCGACCTGTCGCGGCTCGAGTTCATCACCTCGCTCGGCATCGGGATGTTGTTCGGCTGCGCCAAATCGCTCCGGCGCAGGGGCCAAACGATGGTCCTGCTCGGCAGCACCGGCTTCGTCGACACGGCGCTGCGAACCGTCGGCGTGCACGAAGTGATCCCCTTCGCCACCACCCTGGACGAAGCACGGCGGCTGGCTCGCGACGCCCGGTCGTGAAACCATGGCCATCCTGCGCCTGACGCTTGCTAGCCGCCTGGCCGAGATCAAGCGCTTTGGCGCCGCGTTGGCCGAGTTCCTGGACGAAGAAGGCGTCCCCCCCTCGCTCGCGCATCGCGTCAAGCTGGTGATCGAAGAATTGGTCGTGAACGTGATCCAGCACGCCTTCGACGACGGGCGCGAGCATACCATCCTCTTGGACGTTCGCACCGAGCCGGGCGGGGTCGCGATCGTGGTCGAAGACGACGGGAAGGCCTTCGATCCGCGCCGCGCGCGCGCGCCGGCGCTGCGCGACCTGGTCGACACCGGCAAGTCCGGCGGCCTCGGCCTGGCGATGATCCAGAAGCTGGCACGCGACCTCTCGTACCAGCGCATCGACGGAAGGAACCGCGTGCGCGCGTTCGTGGCGCACCGCGTCCCGTAAACGCCGCAAGACGCGCTTCTCGCTTGCCCGCGCGTCGCGTACTCTCATCCCCCATGCGCGCGCGATCGCTCGTATTCTCCGCGGCCATCGCTCTGCTCGTGCCCGTTGCGACGCACGCCCAGGTGCGCCCGTTCGATCGGCTGGACGTCGGGCTCTACGGCGCCGCCAACGTCAATCGCAACGACTACCACTCCTATTGGGACGCGGGGTACTCCGGTGCGATCGACTTTGTTACGCCCTTCTACGTCGGGCGCGCGTCGCTATTGGTGCGCGTAGGCGCGAACGACGCGGTCGCGGGCCAGGCGACGTCGGGCTTCACGTCGGTCTTCGGCGCGCTCGGCTGGCGCGTCGGGCGGTTCGTCCGGGACGACCTTCGCGCCGATCTGGGCCTGCACGTCGGCCTCACCGAGTGGATCTTCTCCGAAGAAGCGCAATCCGAGGTTCGCTACGAGCTGGAGTTGGGGACCGAAGCGAGTCTGCGCGCCGACTACGAGTTCGCGAGGTACTGGCACGCGATCGCCGAAGCGTCGTACCAGCTCACGTTCACCTACGAGCGCATCGAGCTGGCCTACGTCTCGGTCGGACTCGCGCGCTCGTTCGGGGCCCCGGGCTGGATTCGGAGCGTGTTCGAATGAGGCGCGTCGTTCTGCTCGGTGTGGCGCTCCTCGCCGCGACCGTGGACGCCGCGTTCGCGCGCCGCGTCGTCGTCACGCGCGAGCGCCTCGAAGCCGCCGCCGCCACGCGCCTCTCGGACGCGATGGTGCTCCTCGACGCGTGGGCGCCGTCCTCCAACGACGGTTACACGTGGATGCCCACACCGCGCGCGCTCACCTTGCCGCGCTCGACCGCGTGGTCGGTGGTACTCAACGGGCAGTTGCTCGACGTCACCGTGTTCGACGCGGTGCATCTCGAGCTGGTTCCCGTGTCGATCGCGGAGGTCGACTCGATCGTGTTCGTCGACGACGTCGACCGCTCGTCGATCGGCGCCGCGTGGGCGTCGACGAGCGCGCGCATCGAGATCTACGCCGCGCGCGCGACACGCGGCTGGACGGTCGGGTCGACCGCGAGTGTGGGCAACCAAACGGGCGACCCGGGACCGTATCGCTACACCGACCAGGCCACACCCAACGTCGACGCGATCGGCGCCGACGCGTCGCTTCTGCTCGCGCGCGGCACCCGCGATTGGTACCTCTCGCTCTCGGGGGCGATGATGCAGCACCCCTACACCGACCCCGCGATGCGCGATCGCACAACCGGCGCGCTCACGACGCTGCGGCCCGGCGCCTCGGCGCCGGAGGCGTCGGCGCCGGCCTCGTGGGTGTCCGACCCGAACTGGCCGGCGGTGCTGCGCCTGTCGACGAGCGCGCGCGCCGGCGTGCGCGCGGGTGGCGGCTGGCACGAAGGCATCGCGGCCGTCGCGGACGCGCGTCGCTACTTCCACTACTCCGAGCCCTTCGGCGGCGAAGTCCCCACCGACCAGCGCGCGCTGCTCGGGAGTGCCGCGGGCTCCTTCGGTGCGGGTGCGCGCACGCGCATCGGCTACCGCGCGCTGGCATCCCGTGAGGAACTCACCGACCAGGACGAAGCGCTCGCCTTCGACTACGACTGGACCTCGCGCACCCGCGCGGGCGGGATCGACCTCACGCACGATCGCGGTCGTGCGCGCGCGGTCCTTTTCGCGGGTCTCGAGAACCGGCGCGTCGACACGCCCGACACACTGACCGAGGACGAAGACACCTTCGTGCGCGGTGGCGCGCGCATCGAGCACGGATTCGGCCGCGCGTATCGCGCCGACCTGGAGCTGACGGCCACCTCCGACGGCGACGACGACGCGCTCTCGGCGGCCGCGCGCCTGCACTGGGTGGTGCGGCCGGCCGACACCGTGCGCGTGCGCGCGGCACTGCAGGAGCGCTTGTTCACCGAGAACGACGATCTGTGGCTGTGGTCGGAGCGCGGCTACGACCTGCTCGCGCGCCAGGGAGTGTCGTACTCGATCGACGGACCCATCGCGCGCACGCGCGTCCTCTCGTTCGACGCGGGCTGGTCGTCCAGCGGCGTCCTCGGAGGCGTCGAGCTGAATCTGGGGCTGCGCCGCTTCGAGGACGCCTACGTCGAGACGCGCGCGTTCTCTTTCGATGATTCGACCTGCTCGTTCGATGCGCCCACGCGCGTCGTGACCGGACAGAACGGCCACGTGGGCGTAATTGAAGCGCGCTTGTACCACGCCCTCGGAGACCACTCGGGCGGCGACTTCTCCTGGGCCTACGTGGAAGAGTTCGACTCCGACGCCGCCTTCGGCGCCATGTGGCAGACCGTCCCGCGCCACCGCCTGCGCTACACGCTGTGGGCGCGCCCGCGCCCGACGTGGGCATTCTGGGCGCGCGTGTGCCATTATTCGCCGACCCTATGGAACGATTACGCGGGCGTCGATGGCGCGTCGTGCGACGTGGGCGGCGTCTGGGTGACGTATCACTCCGAGGTGGACGGGGCCACCTTCGTCGACGCGATGGTGCAGCACGGCATGTGGAGGCAGCAGCTGTGGGTCGACGTCATCGCGCGCAACGTCTTCGACGCGGACGTTCGCTACCACCCCGCGGGAGCGTCGTTCGATTTGACACTGTTGGTGCAGGCAAGGCTTCTATGGCGCGATTGAGGCGAGGCGGCGCATGGGTGGTGCTATTGCTGGCGCTCGCCGCGCCCGCGCGCGCCGACGAGTGCGACGTCACCTGGTCGTCGGTGGACGACGACTTCGCGGCGTTGTTCGAAGCCCCCTTCGACATGGAAGAAGACGCGGCGCTCGCGACACTGGGCGCGTTCACGCTCACGGGCGCGTCGATCATCTGGTGGGACGACGACATCGATCGCATGGTGCTTCGGCGCCCCGATTCGTTTCCTTATAACGCGATGCACCAAATCTCGCGCCTGGCGTCGTGGTACGGCGAGAACAACAAGAATGCGATCATTACTTACGGCGTCGTGATCGGCGCGGTGGCGCTGGGCGGTGTGATCGCCGACGACGATTACGTCGTCGACACCGCGGCGCTGATGGCGGAAGCGGGCGCGTTCTCCTTCGTGCTCAACGTGGCGGCCAAGATGGTCATCGGGCGCGCGCGCCCGCACACCGGGCGCGGCCCGCACGACTTCCAATTTTTGACTTCGCCCACCAACTCGGACATGCACGCGTTCCTCTCCGGCCACACCGCGAACGCATTCGCGCTCGCGGGCACCGCCGCCGGGCGGCATCCCAACTGGTACGTCGAGATTCCGGCTTACACGCTCGCGGTCGCGGCGGGTTTGCAGCGCGTCGATTCGCGCAGCCACTGGATGTCCGACGTCATCTCGGGGGCGTTTTTCGGCTACGCGATCGCGGAGCTGCTCGTCGACCGCCACGAGTGCGACGACGACGCTGAAAACACGGTTCCCATGGTGTCGCTCACCGTGGAATTCTAGCCCCCTTGACTTTGGTGGCCCGGGATCGCCATTATCGAGCCTTCGCGCCCGACCAGGAGGATGACTCACGTGCGCTTCGACCGATCGATATTCGCTTGCATGGCCGCTGTCGCGGCCATGTCTCTCGGCTGCGGGGGCTCGACCACCTTCGGGGGCGCGGCCGGCGGGAGCGGGGGCGGAGGTGGCGCGGCAAAAGAGATGTCGAAGCGCGACCACCGCGCGGACGTCGACGAATGGCATCGCGGTCGCATCGAGCGCCTCACGAAAGAAGATGGCTGGCTCTCATTGGTGGCTCTGTGTCCATTACCGGAAGGCCGTCATCGCTTCGGTTCCGCCGAGGACAACGACTGCGTGTTTCCCGCCAGCGCGCCTGCGCACGCGGGCTCGATCGTGGTCGAAGGAGGAGTGCCGCGCCTCGAAGTCGAATCGGGCGCGCGCTTGATGTTGAACGGCGAGCGCGCCGGCAACATGCCGCTTGCGACCGACAAGGACGGCGATCCCACCGAGATCGCGCTCGGCACCATCAAGTTCTACGTGATCGATCGCCCCGGCACGCTCTACCTGCGCGTGAAGGACTCCGAGAGCCCCGTGCGCAAGGAGTTCGAGGACATCGATCGCTACGGGGTCAACCGGAAGTGGCGCGTTCCCGCGCACCTCGAACGCTACGATCCTCCCAAGAAGCTCACCGTCCCCAACGCGGCCGGCTTCGACGAGGTCGTCGATTGCCCGGGCGTCTTGGTCTTCACGCTCGACCGCAAGGAGTACCGCCTCGAACCGCTGACCGAGAACGAAGAGGAGATGTGGATCGTCTTCGGGGATGCCACCAACGGCGACGACACCTACGGCGGCGGGCGCTTCGTCTACATTCCCGCCCCCGACTCGCTCGGAAACACGGTGATCGACTTCAACCGGTCGTACAACCCGCCGTGCGTGTTCACGCCCTACGCGACCTGTCCGCTTCCCATCCGCGAGAACGTGCTTCCCATCAAGATCGAAGCGGGCGAGAAGATGTGGGGCGAGGACCACTAAGGCCCTTGCGCGCGCGCGCCTCGCCGCGCTACGATAGGTGCGGATTTCCTGCCGTTATGTCCGCGCTTTATCGATCTCGAATTTCCCTGGCCGTCGCGGCGGTGTGTTTGACCGTCGTGGGCTGTTACGTCCAATCGCTCCATTCCCTCGCCACCGACGACGTCGCCACCTTCGACCCCGAATTGGTGGGCACCTGGGTGGCCGAGGACGACGAGGAGTTCGTGTTCACGTTCATCGATACGACGCGCGGTAACTACACCCTCCTGTGCGAAGAGAGCGGGTCGCAGGCGCGCTTCGACGCGGTCCTGGTGGAGCTGGGCGGCGGCATCTTCCTCGATATCTACCCCGAAGAACCGCAGACCGAGAACGGCTTCTACAAGGACCACCTGATGCGGGTTCATAATGTCCTGAAGATCGAGCGAAGCGTGGACACGTTGTGGGTGGCGGACTTCGACGCGGAGTGGCTCTCGACGATGATCAAGGACAAGAAGGTCACGATCGACCACGTCCCCCTCGACGGGGCGGTGCTCTTGACCGCGCCCACCAAGGATCTCCAGGATCTGGTGCGCACGTACGCGAAGACCCCCGAGGCCTTCAGCGAGCCGGTGCGCCTGCGGCGCATGTAGGTTCGGTAAATTCAGCCCGGTTCGGTAAGTTTCCCCTGCGCGCGCCCGACCAAGGACGATCCAATCGGCCCCCTGGGTTCGTAGGACCATCGTAAGCGGCACATCACACTCGGAGGCAACCACGATGACGCGCTCGATTCGCTCCGCAGCAGTACTCCTGGCTCTGGTTTGCACCACCGAGGCCCGCGCGCAGACGTGGGTCAATCTGACGCCTGGAGCGGGCACCGCGCCCTCCGCGCGCCGCAACGCGTCGGGCGTCCTGGACCCGGTCGAGAACCGCATGGTGATCTTCGGGGGGACGACCGCCGGAACCGCCAGCGTCTTGAACGACGTTTGGGGGTTCGACTTGGACACTAATTCGTGGATCAACTTGACTCCGGCGGCCGGACCACCCGCGCCTGCGGCGCGCCTTTTTCCCGCCAGCGTCTACGATCCATTCGGCCACCAGATGATCACGTGGTCGGGACAGACGCAGGGCAACTTCTTCAACGACGTGTGGTCGTTCGATCTGTCCGCCAATACGTGGTCGCAGTTCATGCCCACCGGCGGACCGCCCAATATTCGCTACGGCGTCGGCTACGCCTTCGATCCCGTCGCGCGCGACCTCGTGACCTTCGCCGGCTTCACCAACGCGGGGCGTTTCGACGACGTGTGGCGCTTCAACGACCAGGCGGAGACGTGGACCGACGTTTCGCCCGGGATGGGACCGGGCGAGCGTTGCCTCCACGCCGCCTGCTACGACCCCATCGATCACCGCATGATCATGTTCGGCGGACAGAACAACTCCGGCCCGCTGGGCGATTTGTGGGCGCTCGATCTCGATACCGACACCTGGACCGAGCTGACGCCGTCGCCTTCGCCCAGTCCGCGCTTCTTCGCCGCGCTCGTGTACGACGCGGCCAACCATCGCGCGACCGTGTTCGGCGGACAGGGGAACTCCGGATTCTTCAACGAAGTATGGGTGTACGACCTGTGGACCGACGAATGGACCCAGCTTCCCTCGACCGGCACCCCGCCCACGCCCCGCTTCGGCTCCGCCGGCATCTACGACGGCGCCAACGACCGCATGATCGTCTTCGGCGGCAACGACGGTGTCGTGAAGAACGAGGTGTGGGCGATCGAAGGTCTCTCGAACACGGTGACCGGCGCATCGCCGGTTGCGACCACGCAGCTCACACTCCATCCCAACCATCCGAATCCGTTCAACCCGACGACCACGATTCGCTTCGAATTGGCCGCGCGCGGGCGCGCGTCGCTGCGCATCTACGACGTGCGCGGCGCGCACGTGCGCACGCTCTTCGACGAGTCGCGCGACGCGGGACCGGGCACGGCGACGTGGGACGGCCGCGACGACGCGGGACGCGGTGTCGCTTCGGGCGTGTATCTTTATCGATTGAACGCGGGCGGCGAGTCGCGCACGCGGAAGATGGTGCTGTTGAAGTAGGGGCGTTGCCCGAACTATCTCACTAGCACGAGCTTTCTCGTCTGGGTGATCTCTGCTACACGAACTCTGCAGAAATAAACGCCGCTGGGAAGGCTGTTGCCGCGTTCGTCGCGACCGTTCCACACAAACTCGACCGCGCCGACACGATGGTTTTCCACTATCGCTCCGAAGACCCGTCGACCTCCGACGTCATAGACCTACTTGTTGAGCCGTGACTGTTGTTTGCACTTCGGCATTGTCCGAACATTCAATTCCCGAGCGCGGCTCAAGGACGGCCTGCAATGTTCCTGCGTGGAGGACCTGAACCGCGAGCTCGACGGTCGCACCCGATCCGTCTTGTTCCGCTCCGAACGATTGGAGTTGAAAAGAGGGTTGTCGCGATACGTCCGCGACCGTAGGCGTTACTACTAGACACAGCGCAACAGCCAAACTTGAGAAGGCCAAGAATGCTTTCATACAGCTCCCCTTTCTTGATCACTCTGTCACCGCATATGCCCAAATCGCAAGTGGACGCGTACCCCCCTCCGCCGACGTCGCACCTCCGGAGAACGCGAACCGAGCGCCATCTGGACTCCACGAGGGGTCATGAGCTAATACAAAGAGGCAACTTGACTCATACGTGCGGACATCGAGAGGGACAACCGATTCGTCTTCTGGATTTACCAGAGCAAACTCCGATCCGGGTGGAATTGTAGCGTCGCCAAAGAAATACCGCTCAATGATCAGCCGGCCATCAATCGGGTTTACATCAAGCGCAACAAATACACCTCTGCCTTCGTGCACGACTTCGACCGCTGAGCCATCGAATGCCGCCGAATACACTCTGCTTGGTCCGAGAAGAGATCCGCCGCTTGAACCGTAGTAGACACGGCTTCCGTCGGGAGAGGGCCCAAAGGACCTGGTTTCTTCGAAGTTGAGGTCGACGTTCAACAACAGGCTGTCGCCCGTGGCATCGTGCACGTAGAAACCGTGAGTGAGCGTTGACGGATCAGTGCCGTAAAAGACAACACCCCCATAGCCCGGCCAGAAACGCACGCCGGAAGGCTGCCACGCCGATTCGACAAGCGTCTCCTCGATGACGACGTCCTGACCCGCAAGATGACAGAGCGCTATTTGAAAGCTAGTTGGAGTTGAAGAGTATGTGAGTGCAATCTTCGCGCTGGCTGGATCGTAGTCATACGCCCAGCGCAGATTGGGGAACTGAAATAGCTGAACACTGTCAAACGCAAGCGTGACTGGATCGACTGAGATCGCGAATATACCTTGTATCAGCTGCCCACTCTTCAACGTCTCGGACAGCGTGAGTATCGTGCGGTCGTCAATCCAAAGTGGCTGCCTCGCATCACCAGCGGGCTCTCCTGAGTTTGGTATCAGGTCCAACGGACCACCGTCGCCCCAGTAGAATACGCGCGTCAGGTGATCTCCTATCGCGGTGTCAGGGCAACAGCAGTCGGTACCGACCACGTCGTCGTCGTTGCATCCTGCAAAGAGCGCGCACGCAACTAGAATTGCCGCGAACAGGCGGAGAACACAACGTGTGGAAGCCGAGAACAAAGGGCTCCAGAACCGGGGCTGACGAATCCAACTTAGTTGCATACCACTCCTCCCGCTGGCGGGTGCCAACTCGGTATGCCAGGAAGGGGTAGTGTCCTAGTTTGAAATGACAGAGTGGCAGGTAGGTCTTACTTGTCGCCCGATGGTTTTGATTGATCCTGGAAGTCATCACCCGGAAGCGATCCGTATGCTTGATCTTCTTTGAGTTCAGTGGTGATTTGAAAAAAGCTAAGCTGACATGGCTTCACGACCAGCGGGGTTAGGTCGATTGTACAGCTTCCGCTATTCTTGATTTCTAAGAAAATCGGCCCCCTGAATCCGGGATGGATCCAGGGAGCCGACTGATGAACACTTAGACCGAGGCGCGCGAAACTGCTGCGTCCCTCGACAAAACCGGCTAAGTTTTTTGGAATGTGGACGATTTCATGAGTCCATCCTAAAGCAAAATCACCAGGTCCGAGCTCCCAGGAATCAACTGCACGACCGCCTTGTGCTGGCCGTAGTTCGTGTTTGTGCCACAAGCCGTCAATGTTGGGAATCCCGTGGGCGATATTGATTTTGATCCCAGCTATTGCCTCTTTGTTATGCACCCAGAAACTACTGCCAAGCCTAAGATCAATGGAAGTTTGTCCGATTTGATCAAGTTCAATTCCAGGATCAAAGCCGATCTTTCCAGAGGCTACAGCCTCATCCATTTCCTTGGTTTTGGTTGTCCCGTTGAAGAACAGCTTAAATATCTCTGGTCGTGAAAGAAGCAAACTATATGTTCCCCCGTGTCAGGCAGCTTTCTGAAGATTCTCCGATGCCCAAATTTTCTCAAACTCAGCAAGCCCAGTCGTGGTGAAATAACTACCACGAACCTCAACAAAAACTGTGTCCTCTAAAAACCCAACCACTATTCCCCGAACGTGCGGGACACCTTTGATTTCCAGTAAATCATCCTCGCGGATAAATCCTGAAATAGGGCCTTTCTTAGTTTCAATTCCCACCATCCGCTCCCCCGGAAAAGGGCTCGGCTTGGTAGTGCATGGAACTCCTACCAAATCTCCTTTTTTAAACTCCATGGCGGGACCTCCTGCGGGGCACCCTAACCAACCCCAATAATCCTGTCAACCAAAACGGAACCTATTGGAAATATATATGTTAATTCAAATCCAACAAATCCGTAATTCCCCACTCCCTATTCAAAATTCCAGCTGCCATTGCGGGCGTCCCCTTCAAGGAGTGAACCGCACCGGGTTCTCCGGAGGCTCGGTTAGTTGACT
>JAKEHA010000170.1 GCA_022615275.1 Candidatus Latescibacterota bacterium | reverse complement strand
GGGCGCCCGCCCAGCGGACCGCCGACCGCCCGGGACGGGCCCAGCCCAGGCACCACCCCCCCGGCCCCCCTGGGGGACGGCCCGCCTTGCCGCCAAAGCGTTGGGGACTCCGACTTCCGTTCCTCCCCGTGCCGCTTTGCCTTGCCACGGCCCAGCTGACGTTCCCGCCAAAGCGGCCCACTGACTTGACACCGGTCGGAGTCCCCATTCTTTTCCCCTCTCCAGGGCGAGTGCGAAGTCGCAAGCGGCAAACCGCCCGACCTTGAAAACCTCATCCGCCGACGTATCCCATCAGCAGACCGATCCCCGGCCCCGAACGTGCGGACGGAGACCCACCATGTCGATCATCGAGAGCATCCACGCCCGCGAGGTCCTCGACAGCCGCGGCAACCCCACCGTCGAGGTCGAAACCGTCCTCATCGACGGCTCGACCGGCCGCGCCATCGTCCCTTCCGGGGCCTCCACCGGCAAGCACGAGGCCCTCGAGCTGCGCGACAGGGACAAGTCGCGCTACGCGGGCAAGGGCGTCCTCAAGGCCGTTGCCAACGTCAACGAGCAGATCGCCCCCAAGCTCCTCGGCCTCGACGCCCGCAATCAGGTGGCCATCGACCAGCTCGCCCACGCGCTCGCGCGTGTCCGCGTCGATCACCACCGTCCCCACCGGCACCACCACGATCGCTTCGGCCCCGTCGGCGCCGGTCTGGCTCTTGCCCTTGCCGTGCTCGCCGCGTCCCGCCTTGATGTGGCGACGATAGTGCAGGTCGATGAGGGTCGTGAGGTCGCGCGAGGCGACGATGACCACGTCCCCGCCGCGCCCGCCGTTGCCGCCCGAGGGACCGCCGCGCGGCGCGAACTTCTCGTGCCGAAACGCGACGCAGCCGTCACCGCCGTCGCCGGCTTTGGCCTCTACGATGACGTGATCGATGAACACGCTACAAACACCTTCTCGCGACGCGACGCCGCGTTATCCAATGCTCCGAGGAGTCGTGGGAGGAACAGGACGACTGGGAGGAAGCGGAACGTTAGCAGAAGTGACGGTCCGTGGTCAACGGGTCCGTCGCTTGGCCTTGAACGCCGCCAGCACCGGCTTCGGCACCAAATGCGATACGTCGCCGCCCAGGGCGACCACTTCGCGCACCAGCGAGCTGTGCAGGTACACGTACTGCTCGCTCGGCATCAGGAACACCGTCTCGAAGCGCGTGTTGAGCTTGCGGTTCATCAGCGCCATCATCAGCTCGAACTCGAAGTCGGAAATAGCGCGCAGGCCGCGGATCACGACGTCCACCTTGTGGGTGGCGAACTCGTCGGCCAGAAGTCCCTTGAAGCTCACGACGCGCGCGTTCTCGACCCCTTTGATCGACTCGCGCACGAGCCGCGTGCGCTCCGCGAGGGTAAAGAAGGCACCCTTGCGCTTGGACGCGGCCACCGCGATGATCAACTCGTCGAACAGCCGGCTCGCGCGATGAATCAGATCGACGTGCCCGTTGGTGATGGGGTCGAAGGTTCCGGGATAGAGGGCTTTGGCCACCGTGTGTCCTTTCTGTCTAGCCCGCGACCACGAACGTGGTCGTCGTGGTGTCGCCGAAGCGCCGCTCGCGCTCCGTCGTCATGCCCTGCGGAGCCGCGACCCTCACGCGCGTGCGGTGCTCGAGCACGAGGCACGCGAGCGACGGCATCGCTTCCAGCGACACGCGCGTCAACAACTCCTCGCCCACGTCCGCGTCGTACGGCGGATCCGCGAACACGATGGCCGCGTCCGCGATCGGGCACGGGCGCGCGTCCAACACGTGCGCTACCGCCGCCTCGTGCACGCGGAACCGGCCGGCCTCGATCCCGCACAATTTCAGATTCTCGCGCAACGCGTCCAGCGCGGTTCGATCACACTCGACGAAGTGCGCGAAGCGCGCCCCGCGGCTCAAGGCTTCGATGCCGACGGCACCCGCGCCCGCGTACAAGTCGGCGAAGACGGCGCCTTCCACGCGGGCACCCAGCGACGAGAACATCGAGGCCTTGGTGCGCTGCATGGAGGGGCGCAGGGCCGGGTCGTCCGGGTAGCGCAGCACGCGCCCGCGGAGGGAGCCTCCACCGATCGTGACCGTGCGCGCGCCTCTTCGCATGACAATCGAACCGCGATGGATTCTAACGGTGGATTCGCCCCGTGTCCAATGCGCTTCTTCTCCCCGGAAAGCGAAAAGGCGGCGGAGCGTCGTCTCGACGCCCCGCCGCCCGTTCAGGCGCACCGGGTTTCACTCCGTGCGTACTCTTATCCCACGATCCTCGGCGTCACGAAGATGATGAGCTCGCGCTTCTGGACCGCCTTCGACTCGTAGCGGAACAGGGGGCCCAAGAGCGGCATGTCCTTGAGGACGGGCACGCCGCTGCGGAGCAGGCTCTCGGTATCGCTGATCAGACCGCCGATGACGGCCGTCTCCCCGTCTTTGACGACGACGCGCGTGTCGGCTTCCTGCAAGTTGATAATGACGCCACCCTGCACCGTCGCCTCGGACGCGAGGTCCGACAGCTCCGGATGCAGGTCCATGGTGATGGTGCCGTCGCTGTTGACGTGTGGCGTCACGCGCAGGATCACACCGATCTTCTTGAGCTCGGTGATGGGATTGCCCGCCTCGTCGCTGACGATGAGCGGGATCTCCTTACCGACCAGGATGCTGGCTTCCTTGTTGTCGGCCGTCGTGATCTTCGGGTTCGAGATGATGTTGGCCTTGTTGTCGCGCTCGAGGGCGTCGACGATGACGTTCAAGTCGCCCCACGACTGCACCGTTCCGACGCGAACCGTCGTGAACGGTGACAGGACGCGCTGACCCGTGACGACGTCACCGGCCAGATTGCCGGTCGAGAGGTTCAGGGCCGACCAGCTCACACCCAACTCGCGCGTGTATTTGTGATCGACATCGACCATCTTGGCCACGATCTCCACTTGGCGGAGCTTGGTGTCCATGTCGATGATCATCTGCGCGATGCGGTCGATGCGCGTCGGCACCTCGGCGATGATCACCGAGTTGGTGCCGGGCTCGGATTCGACCGAACCACGCGGCGAGACCACCTTGTTCATCGCCGTCTTGACTTCCTTCGAATTGAGGTAGTTGAGCTTCACCACGCGCGTGTGCAACGAGGCGTTCTCTTCCTTCTTGCGATCGACCGTGACGGCCTGGACTTCGTCGTTCTGGAGCTGCTCGATGGGAGCCACGCGAATGATTCCGTAATCGTCCCGCCATCCGTAGCCCTGGCTACGCAGGATGGTATCGAGCGCTTCCTTCCACGGAACGTTCTTCAGGTGGATCACGACCGGGCCCTCGACATCGGGGGCCGCGACGATGTTGACACCCGAGAATTCGGAGATGCTGCGCAGCACCGTCTTGATGTCGGCGCCCTGGACGTCGATCGTCATCGGCTGATTGGCCAGCGCGGAGCCGTAGAGAGGAGTGGACATCTCCACCGGCACGCGCGAGGGCGCAGTCTGCGTCGTGACGACCTCGTCGCTCGGACTCACCTGTGCGGCGAACTCGGACGGCTGCGGCCAGGCCGCTTCGATGTCGCCCCACTCCGACGAGGCTTCGTCGGTGTACGCGGGCGACCGCGTCGGCATGTCGCTAATGAGCGCCGCGTTGGCGGGCGCCGGAGCGTTCTTGGGCGCGGGAACCGACGTGCTCTGGGTCGCCGGTGCGGGCGCGGTGGTCGCGCTCTGGGCTGCGGGCGCCGGAGCATTCTTGGGCGCGGGCGTGGTGGCGCCGCTCGGCTTCGCGGCATCCGCCGGCTTGTCGGCCGGTTTGTCCGCGGGCTTGGCCGCGTCCGCCGGCTTGTCGGCCGGTTTGTCGGCCGGTTTGTCCGCGGGCTTGGCTGCGTCCGCGGGCTTGTCGGCCGGTTTGTCGGCCGGCTTGGCGTCCGCGGGCTTGGTCTCCGCCGGAGCCGGTGCGGCGTCGGCGACCGGTTCGTCCGGCACCTCGAACCACGCGTTCTCCTCGGGAGCGGCATCCGTCTTGGGCGCGGCCGGCGCGGCGGCACCCATGGTGGCGCCCATCACGCCGGCGGCCGGACCCGTGAACACGACCTCGACGGCCGTGCCCTTGCGGGACACCTTGTACTTCGTGCCTTCGGCCAGCTCGAACACGACGCGCGTCACCAGGTCGGGTTCCGACTGGAACTGGCTCGCGCGCACGGCACTGACGAAGCGCCCGTCCGTCTGGAGCTTGGTCGACTCGACGACGTTCTTCACGCCGACCAGGTCGATGACCAGACGCTTGGGATCTTCCAGCGCGTATTCCTGATACTGGACCACGCCCGAGGGGTTGATCATGTACGTCGTCGCGGTCGGCGTCTGGGCGAGCTCGATCGAATCGAGGTTCGTCCCATCGCCTCCTGCGACCGACGCGAGCAAGACCACGCCCGCGAAGAGGGTCGCGACGATTGTGAGTTGCGTACCAGACAGTCTATTCATCGTTCCACTCCTTCTTAACGTCCGACGAGGCGCAGCCTGACTGTCGTCGTCTGGCCGAAGTTGGTGACGCGAGCCACCAACTCGTCTTCACCGATTGAAACCACGCTTCCGTTGTGCACGCGGTCGCCGACACGCAGGATATAGCTGTATCCGCTGGCGTCCTCGAGGAGGGCGAATCGATCGACCTCTCCGCGCACGATGCCGACCAGCTGCACCGCGCTCAAATTGACGCGGTCCATGCGGTCGCTCTGGTTGAACGCGCCGTCGATCAACGACCGGAAGGGGTCGCGACGGTTGAACGCGTCGTAGTAGTAGAGATTCTCGCGCAGCACGACCTTGCCGGACGGCGTCACCGTCGGCGTGACCGGGGCGGTCGAATCGGCCTTGGCCGTCGCCGCCGCGGGGGCATCCTTGGCCGCTTCCGAAGCGTTCTTGGCCGGCTCCTGCGCCTGCGCCACGGCTACCGCGGTCAACACCGCGAGACACACCGCGAGCCTAGTCATTGCTGGCATGCTGATCGTCGACGGTCTCACTGGTGACACCTCCCATCAACGTGTAGGCGGTCAGCGTAAACTTGGCCTCGACGGTGTTGTTGGACCGCATGGCCGTTATCGGTGCCGCTTCGTCCGCTTTCTTCCTCTTGGTGCTGGTCTTCTTCTTGCCCTTCGATTCCTTGGGTTGCCCGAGTCCGAGCGAGGAGACGTTCACGATTCGCTCCATGTTGGACAGCCGCCCCAAGAACGATCCCACTTGGTGGTAGTTGCCGCGCACCGTCACCGTGATCGGGTGTTCGGTGTGGAACTCCCTGGCCACCTGGGCGCCCGGCTGGAAGAGCGCGAACTCGATGCCCGCGCGGCTGCCGGCCATGGTCACCTGGCGCAAGAGCTCCGGCATTTCCTTCTCTTCGGGCAGGAGCTCCTGCGCCGAGAGCCACTGGTCGTGCAGGCGCTCGTACTCGGCCTCGAGGCGCGCCAGGTCGCCGACCACGCGACGCGCCTTCTCGACTTCGGCCGCGAGCTTCTCGTGCTCCTTCTCGAGAGCCTCGATCTTCGCCTTGCGAACCGGATAATTGAACGGCAGGAACGTCGTACCGAAGTACACGTACCCGGCCGCGGCGAGTCCGATCACGCCGAAGACGATTCTTTGTGTCTTGGGTTCCTTGAGGTTCATGGTTGCCCTTCCCTATTCCAGAGCCGCGATTAGTTAGCCACGAGCGACGCGCTGACCGAGAACTTCACGACGCGCACGCCTTCGATGTCGCCTTCCTCGGCCCTCGCGAGGGCCACTTCGCCGAACCGACCCGAGCCTTCGAGGCTCGTCATCAAATCGGCGATGATGAAATTCGAGAACGTGATGCCTTCGATCCTCACCTTGGACCCGCCGCTCTCGGCCACGTCCGTGAGCCAGCAGTTGTCCGGCACGTTGACCGCGAGGTCGTTCAGCATGCGCACGTGCAGGTACCGGTCCCTGTCGAGAGCGGCAATGATCGCCAGTCGCTTGTTGACCTCTTCGCGCTCCGCCTGGAGCTTGCGGATCTTGGCCAGCTGCGGCGCCAAGCGGTTCGACTCTTCCTTGAGGGCCAGGATCTTGGTCTCGTAGTCGTTGATCTTCTTGTTCTGGAGGACCCAGATGCCGGCCACGGCACCCGCGTACACGAACAGACCGAGCGAAACCCACAACACCGCACCGCCCGAGATGGTCGGGAGGCTGATTTTCCGCTTGACCTTGCGGTCGTCGGACGGAAGCAGGTTGATCCGAATCATCTACTTCGCCTCCCTTCTCAACGCGAGGCCGAGGGCCACGGTGAGAATCGGCCCGACCTTTTCGACGTCGTCGCCCGCCGCCTCGAACACGCCTTCGGCGCGCGAGACCTGCGACACTGCGCGGTTGACCGCGAAATCGATCCCGTGTTTCTCGGAGAGAATCTCGCGCAGGAACGGCACGCACGCGCCGCCGCCCGAGAGAATCGCGTGGTCGATGCGCTCGGCATCGCCCGCCGTCTTCAGGAACGCGATCGACCGCTCGATACCCATCGAGATGTCGGTGGCCGCGTCGGTGATGATCTGTCTGAAGCGCTGGGGATCGTCGATGTCCGAGGAACCCGAGAGCAGGCTCTCGGCCTCGTCGAACGACACGCCCAGGTCGCGCTGCACCGCTTCCAGGAAGACGTTGCTGCCCACACTCAAGTCGCGCGTGAAGTACGGGATGTTGTTCTGGATGATGTTGATGTTGGTCACGTCGGAGCCGATGTTGACGAGCCCCACCACGCGGCCCGCGCCGTTCTCGCCCGTCGCCTCGACCGCGTTCTGGATGGCGAACGAGTCGACGTCGATGATGACCGGGTTCAATCCGGCGTCCTTGACGATGCCGGCGTGCGCGTTGACCATTTCCTTCTTGGCGGCGACCAGGAGAATCTCCATCTGGTTCGCGCCCATGTCCTCGTTCAAGACCTGGAAGTCGAGACACACGTCGTCGATATCGAACGGAACGTGCTGCTCGGCCTCCCAAAAGATCGCTTCCTTGGCGTCGTCGGGGTTCATCTTGTCCATGACGACTTTCTTGACGATGACCGCGCGGCCGGACACCGCCGTCGCCACGTTCTTCGACGTCACTCCCGCTTTGGCCATGCATTCTTGAATACCTTGCACGACCAGACTCTGATCCATGATCTCGCCTTCGACGATCGCTTCGGGCGGAAGCTTGACGATGCCGTACTTGGTGAGAACGGGCTCGTCTTTCGAGTGATCGACTTCGACCACCTTGATGAGACTGGAGCCGATGTCCAGCCCGACCGATGTCTTGGCTTTCCGCGAGAACAGCTTCATCTCTTCACCAGCCTTGCTAGCCGTGCGTTACGTGTGTCGCGGCGGTTGCCCGCTAAGTCGAACTAAAATCTGTGAATAGACCTTGCCGCGGCGGGCGATATCGCAACAAGCATGCCAGCCGAATGGCGCGCAACGGCGTATGCTTCCCGGCGATAACCCACTCGTCCCAAACGAGTTATTCTTCGAACAGCGACACGCCGGGACGTACGCGCGTGGCACTCCGTGCAAACTGCATCCAGTCCGCGCATTAGCGCGGTGGGGAAAATGTTCCTAGGTACAGCGAGAGCAAGCGGCCGCCGGTGAACAACATGAGACACGCGGCCGGTGCCAGGAAGGATCCGAACGCGACCGCGGTTTGGCGATTCCCCCCCGCGCGTCGCATGAGCCACACGCCGTACACACTGCCCGCCGCCGCGGCGACGAACAGCACCGCGAACACCATCTGCCACCCCAAGAAGGCCCCGATCATCGCCATCAGCTTGACGTCGCCGCCACCCATGCCGTCGACCTTGCGCGCCACCTTGTACGTGAACGCGATGGCCAGGATCACACCCGCCCCCACCGCCGCACCCATCAACGATTCAAGTACGCTGACGTCGAGACACACCCACGCGCCAATGAAACCGAGCACCGTCCCCCCGATCGAGAGCGGGTCGGGAATAATCTGGTGCTCCCAGTCGATGAACGTGATCGCGATCATGATGGCGAGGAAGGCGTACACCCAGCCTGCTTGCAGCGTGGGACCAAAGTGCCAGACCGCCACCGTGGCAGAGAGTCCACTCGAGAGCTCGACGAAGGGATAGCGCGCCGGAATCTTCCACCCGCAGCGGCGGCATTTTCCGCCCAGTAAGAGCCAGCTCGCGACGGGAACATTGTCGAACCAGCGAATGGTCTCGCGGCAGTGCGGGCACTTTGAGCGCCCGCCCACCACCGAGATGGCGCGCGGGAGGCGGTAGATCACGACGTTCAAGAAACTCCCGATGAGCGCCCCGAACACGCCCGCCAGGACGATCGGCATCCACGTGCTAGAGATCATCGCCGGGGACCTCGCGTTCGACGGGCGGTTGCGGCGGCCACGGCGCTTGGCCGCGACTGTCGTCGCGGTTTCGCAGCTTCTCGATGTAGCGCTTCGCCATTTCGCGCATGTAGGGCTGGTCCGATTCGCGCGCGAGTTCTTCCCACATGCGGATCGAGTTCTCCTCGTGCCCGGCCTTCGAGTGCACGAAGGCGGCAAAGCGCCGCGCGAGGTCACCGCCTTCCGGAAATCTGGCAGCCAGCTCGAAGTATCGCGCCGCACGATCGGAGTCGCGCGCCACGACATAGCACAAGAATCCGGCTTCGAACGGGTACTGCCAATTCGTCGGATCGGCGCGCATTCCCTTCTTGAGGAGGTCAACGCCGCGTCCCAGATCACCCATGTCCTGGGCCAGAACAACGGAACCGAAAATGTACGAGTAAGCGAAGTAGGGGTCCAGATCCGTGACGATATCGATGAGCCCTGCGAAATATGCAAGATCATGCTGGCCCTTGGCGTAGCCGCCGTAGTACTGCACGGCCTGGAACCACACCCAATCGGCCGCCAGTTCGCGGTAGCCCAGCGAGGTCTGCTCGATGAACTTGCCCGAAGGCAAATACAAGTTCGCGTAGAGGTAGGCGCGCTCGCGGTACGGTTGCACGCGCCACGTCGCGACCACGAGTGTGGCCGTGAGCGCCGCACCGACCAGGATGCCGCGCGCGGCCTTCACGTCTAGCTCACTTCCTTGGCGCGAAACACCAACGTCGCGAGATAGAGCACGACGGCCGCGTAGGCGACGGCGTAGAAGGTGACACCGAGCACGAATCCCTCCGGGAGTGCCAGCCCGTGCACCGCCTCCGAGCGCACGTTGAGCAGCTCGAGATTCGGGAGCAGGTAGTACGCGCCGGCGGCGACGATCTTGGGTGTGGTGCCGCCCATGCGCTCGGCGAAGGTCAACAGGTCGCTCGAGAAGTGGCCCGCGACGACGCACGAGATGGTGAAGAACGACCCCAGCACGGGCGAGCTGAAGGACGCGAACAGCGTCAATAGTGCCGTGACGATGGCGCCTTCGAGGAGCGTCAGGTACACCGCGGTCAGCATGTTGTCGGTGACGTCGGAGCCGCTCAAGGTGATCACCAGCATGTGCACCGACGCCATCAAGACCACGACGATCGACACCATGGCGACCGTGCCGGCGTATTTCCCCAGCACGAACTCGACGCGCGAGATGGGCTTGGCCAAAAGTGCGCGCAGGATGCCGCGTTCTTTTTCCAGGTGAAACGACCCCGCGCCCAAGAGCACGATTAGCGACACCGCGAAGATCGAGATGGCGGCCAGCCCGATGTCGACCACGATCTTCTGCTGCGCCCCCACCGCGAGTGGCGAGAGCACGTAGGACGACAGCATCAGGAGGGCCGCGAACAGCATGACCACCAGCAGGATCTTCTCCTGGAGGTAGCTCTTGAGCGTGAACTTGGCGAGGGTGACGACGCGCATGCTTTCGTTCTCCTAGCGGCGCGTGAGTGCGGCTTCGCGTTCGTTTGCGCCGCGCGGCGCTTCGCCCGCGCGCGCCTCGCGCACGGCGTCGACGAAGACGTCTTCCAGGCGCGTGCGCAAGGGCTTCACTTCGATCACGTGGCCCTGCGACGAGTACACGTCGGCAATCAGATTCTGGAGCTTGCGGTCGCCGGCACACCGCAGGATCATCAGGCCTTCTTTGGAGAACAGCTCGGTGCCGCCGTAGTCGACCGCCTGCAAGCGGCGCCGGTCCACACCGGCGATGGTCACTTCGACCTCGCCCGTCTCGCCCGCGTAGACCTCGTGCAGGTTCATCAAGCGCGCGAGCTTTCCGCCGCTCAAGATGCCGACGCGGTCGCACACCGCTTCCACGTCGGGGACGATGTGCGAGCTCATCAGGATGGTCTTACCCTGCCGCTTCAGGTCGACCAACAGCTCGCGCAGGTGCTTGCGCCCGATGGGATCGAGGCCGCTGTAGGGTTCGTCCAACAGGAGCAGTTCCGGGTCGTTCATCAAGGCGGTCGCGATACCCAGGCGCTGGCGCATGCCCTTTGAGTAGTGCTTGATCTTCACCGCGCGCTTGTCGGAGAGACCCACCTGCTCGATCAAGTCGTGTGCGCGCGTGCGCGTCTGCGAGCGCGACATGCCGCACAGCTCGCCCACCAGGGTCAGCGCTTCGACCGCGTTGACGTGCGGATAGAGCCCGACCTCTTCGCCGAGGTAACCGATCCGCGCGCGCGTCTCGCGCCCCGCGCCCTCCTTGCCGAACACGACGATGCGACCGGCGTCCGGCTTCAAGAGGCCGAGGATCACCTTCATGGTGGTCGACTTCCCCGCACCGTTGTGCCCCAGGAACCCGTACACCTCTCCGGCCTCGACCGAAAGGTCGAGGCCCTTCAGAACGGGCGTTCGTATGCCGAGAAACCCGCTTCGGAAGGACTTCTGGACTGCATGTAGCTCGAGTATGGCCATGGCTAGGTTTCGGGCAGATGACCTGCCCCGCTACCGTATTGCAGGGTTCGTACCGATTTCTCGCCGCGTCCGCCCCAAAAAAGCGATGGGGCGGGCACCTTCCGGCACCCGCCCCGCCTGATCGTCAAGATGACGCTCGGTTTACTGACCGCTCGTCAACCTGATGATGACCGTCGCGCCGTCTTTGCCCAGCGCGTCGATCGAGTAGCCCTCCGGGCCACCAACGCCGTCGAGGTCGATCGAAGTGTAACCGACTTGGCCGGCAAGCCCTGCCGCGCCGTCGACCGGCGAATCGCCGACCTTCGAGAACGGGTTGACCAACAGAGCCTGTCCAGGAAGCAGGGCGATCATGTCGTCGCCGTTCGCCAGCGTAGTGCTGGTCAGCGCCGCGTACACGCCGTCGTTCTGAACCGAGAAGTCCTCGGCCGCCAACTGACTGGTGTGCGCGTTCGACTTCGCGGACGCTTCCTTGGCACGAGACTGCATGTTGATGAAGTTCGGAATCGCGATCGCGGCAAGAATACCGATAATCACGACGACGATCATCAACTCGATGAGAGTGAAACCCTTGTTACGCATGACAACCTCCTATTTAGCTGTTGCGCGTAGGATGTGAACCATCCGGACCTTTCTTCGGTCCTGGTCCCCTTAAGGCAAGTCGCGTGCCAAGGCCAAGTTGGCCGTCCGATCGATATCCAGTTCTTCCTCAAGGCGTTACGAACGACTGCCCCGTTACCCCTGCGTGTCAACCACATGCTCTTTGCCCATCCCTTGTACAAAAGTGCAAACTGCGCTCCAGAGATTCCTTGTCGCCATCATAGGTTCCGCTTGACCGAGCGCCGCAGGCCTACACTCGTCCTCGCCAACCGTATTGGGGAGTTCTGCTCCATAGGAGATCCATCTGTAGGAGGAACAAGTCATGCAACGCGCTAGCCTTACCGCATTGCCACTCATATCCACGGTCCTATTCACGTTCCCCATCACAAGCAGCAACGCCCAACCGTGCCCGCCTCCAGGGTGTTTTGAGAACAATTGGACTGGCTATTCGTACTTTGAGGTCGAGGAACCGGGCTTGGCAATAATATGTCCACGCGGCGACGGCACCATGTCAGCAACCGTCGAAGTGTGGATACTGAACAACTGCCTGGAACCGCTCTGCAACCCGACGGATGCCGAAGATATCACGATCACATGGAACAATGGCGGGACCGCGGTCTGCAGCCTCGAGAATCCGGAAGAGTTTATTCGCTCGTGGGAGACGATCGGAAACGGGTCCTGGCACGCGGCAATGGCTACTGACGACCTGACGGGAAAGACCTACATCACAGGTAGTCCGATGTGCGGATCGGGTTTTGGAGGCAAACACTCGATCGGACGACACCGACTCATGGTCGAACGAAATTCTTTTGTGTTTCCCCAACCGATTGTGTGCGTTCCAATCGACGTGCGCAGTCCGGACATTGACTTGGACGGTGCAGTGAACCTGGCTGACTTGGCTCTGTTTGGGGACTACTACAATTCCGCGTGCGGTGATTTCATCGGGGACTACATGTGCCATCGATGTGATCTAAACGCAAGCGGTAGTGTAAATCTTGCAGACTATGCCTTGCTGTCAGCACACTACGATCACAACTGTGGCGACTGTCCACGCTCGGTCGGGACCGGCTGCAACTACTAGGTTTCGGAGCGCAAACACTGCAACGTCGCGGGGAGCGTGGTCGTTCGTGTCCGCTCTCCGCACGTTGTTCACTCGCTCTCGATCAATTCCTTCTCCAGTTCCTTGTCCAAGCCATAACGCTGGATCTTGCGATACAACGTCGACGCGTTGATCCCCAGAATCTGGCTGGCCTTCTTCTTCTGCCAGTTGGTGTCGTTGAGTACCTTGATGAGGTACTCTTTCTCGAGTTCGTCGAGTGTGACTTGCGCGCGCTCGGTGATCAAATGGCTCGCCCCCGACTCGCGCTGGCGGACCTTTTCGGGCAACGAGCCCACCGTGATCTGGTCGGTCTCCTCGAGGATCACTGCCCGCTCCATCACGTTCTCCAGTTCGCGCACGTTGCCCGGCCACTCGTAGCCGACCAGGATCTCCATCGCGTCTCGCGTGATGCCCTTCTGACGCTCCGTGGGCAGGTCCTCGTTGTACTTGCGGAGAAAGTGCTGCACCAAGAGCGGCACATCGTCCCGGCGCTTGCGCAAGGGCGGCAGGTGGACCGGGATCACGTTGAGGCGGTAATAGAGGTCGGCCCGGAACTTCTCCTGCTTGATCGCCTTCTCCAAATCGGCGTTGGTGGCCGCCACCAGCCGAACGTCCACCTTGATGGGGTTGGTCCCGCCGACCGGGATCACCTCGCGCTCCTGCAACACGCGCAGGAGCTTCACCTGAATGGTGGGTGAGGTCTCACCGATTTCGTCCAGGAAAAAGGTGCCGCC
>JAKEHA010000169.1 GCA_022615275.1 Candidatus Latescibacterota bacterium | reverse complement strand
CGTTCCGTGCGCGGACCGAGGCTCGTGACGAGGACCACAGTGCGCCCTTCTTTCAAGCTCTCGTTGGCGCGCGGTTGCTGCGACACCACGTAGCCCTTCGGCACCTGCGGGTCGTGCTCGCTCCGGCCCACCTTCGCCTTGAGTCCCAGGCGCGCGAGCGACTCCGTGGCCTGCGACTCGCTCACGTTGCGCAGATCCGGCACGATGACCGCGCCGCGCTGGTGCACCAGCATCGGCATGACGATGAAGTTGAACGCGAGGATGCCCACGGCGAAGAGACCGCCGAGCAGAAGGAGGCGCGTAATGACGCGGCGTGCGTCCACGGCGCGACTGTAGCCCTTCGCGCGCAGTTTCGTCAATCGGAGCGAAGCACGTCGCCTACCTGGACGCGGTAGCCCGCCGCGAACTCGCGCGCCGACATGCCGCGTTTCCCTTCGGGCCGGACGACACGGAGCTCCAGCGTCCCGTCGCCCGTTGCTACCGTTAGCGGGTCCAACGAGATCACCACACCGGGCGCCCCGCGCTGCGGACTTCCGGGCGCAGCTTCCTCGACGATAAGGCGCGTGGCGCCAATGTAGGTATACGCGGTGGGCCACGGCGACATCGCGCGCACGTGGCGCGCGAGATAGGCCGCATCGCGCGTCCAGTCGATGGCACCGTGCGCCTTCTTGATCTTCTTCGTGTGTGTCGCGAGTGTATGATCCTGCGCGCGCGGCTTCACGCTACCGTCGATCAATCCGTCGAGTGTCTTGATCAAGAGCTTGGCACCCAGCTCCGCCAGTCGATCCGAGAGCGTTCCCGCGGTGTCCGTGTCGAGGATCGGTGTTTCGTCTTGCAGGAGCATGTCGCCGGTGTCCACACCTTCGTCGATGTGCATGGTCGTGCAGCCCGTCGTCTTCTCGCCCGCGAGGATGGCGGCTTGAATGGGTGACACGCCGCGGAGCTTCGGGAGCAACGACGCGTGCACGTTGATGCACCCGTATTCCGGGAAGTCGAGCAAATCGCGGCGCAGAATCAAACCGAACGCTACGACCACGACGATGTCCGGTCTTGCCTCCGTGATAACGCGCACGCCGTCAGCGTAGGTCTCCTTCGACATGGTCATGGAGGGGATGCCGCGCTCGATGGCGCGCTGCCTGACCGGCGTGGGCGAAACCTCCCGCCCGCGCCCGCGCGGCTTGTCGGGCTGGCTTGCCACCAAGAGCGGCGCGAAGCGCTTCGACTCCACCAGCGCGTCCAAAGACGGCACGGCGAAGTCGGGGCTTCCCATGAAGACGAGTCTGTGCGCTTGCGCCGACACCGACTGCGTACGCCTACTTCAGAATCGTCATCTTCTTTGTGTCGGTGAACCACGCGGTGGTCAGCCTATAAAAATACACGCCACTCGGGACCGTCTGTCCGGCGGCGTTCTGCCCGTCCCAGACAACCTTGTAGGCGCCTCGGTCTCGATGCTCGTTGAGCACATCGCAAATCGTGGCTGCATGGGCAACCATAGAGGACTCACGGAACAATGTGCCATAGTCCTCCCTCATGACGTAAATGCGAGCCCCGAATCCAACTCCTACAATGTTGTTTCCGGCGAGGCTTGCAGCGGCAAGGCTAGCTACACGAAGACCGTGCGTCTCGTACGGCCCGTCGGGATGCAGACTCCAGCCAGCGGGCACGTCCGGTGCTACCTGCCACTCCAGGACCCAGTTATGCGGCATCCCCTGCCAAAACGCTGCCTCGTACGTCGGCTCCTCACAATCGGGGCAAACAAGCGCGGCTTCCATCAGGCAGGCGAACGGTTCAGTGTAGTTGTGTCCGATAATGTTGTCTCTGAGCCCGTCACCATTATCATCGTCAAAGTTCTGGCCGCAGTCAAAGTCGGCACCATTCAAATCACCGGGGCTCGACTGGTCCTCGGCCGTGACTCGATAGAAGTCAAAGTCACTGTGCAAGACCCACGGCCCGACACCGCTCGTGTCGACCATTGTCCCCGTATCCAGCACACCGATGACAACGCCCGACGCTCCGCTCTGGATCGCCCAGGCTTCGGGAGCATCTATGTCTAGTCGGTCATCCGTGACGAGTGTATCGAGATTCCATTGCCGCTCAAACTCCGTCGTGACATCGTCGGGTTCGAATCGCTTCGTTCCGTAGAACTGGAGCGAAACAACCCCCAGCGAACGGGTGTATACTGTTGACTACAGAGGAGTGCCCTATAACACAGCTCGACGGCCTGCGTCAAGCAGAGCACACGCTTTATGAGGGGTCCTTTCCCGTTTTTTGCCCTCCGAGACCCGAGCCATTGCGGACGAGGGCCCCACGTCGAGATGCTTGTTGTGTGCGTGCATTTGGCAGCAACGTTTGCCGCTTCAGGCGCGTGGGCAGGCCAATGGCCTTCGGTGATTGATCTGACTCCCGGCGCAGACGCCGCGGATGTCTATGTTCTCGGAGCCGGTGATCAAGCGGGCAGTTATTTGTCCGCAGGAGACGTCAACGGCGATGGTGAAACGGATCTCCTGGTCTTTGCTGCCGGCGCCACTCCGATGGGGAGAACCTACGCAGGCTTGCTCTACGTAGTCTGGGGCCCGGTCCCCAGCGACACCGTCGACTTGTCACAAGCCGCGGTTCCTCATTCGCTGATAGTTCCCCCCATCAACTCTTTTGGGCTCTGGTCTTCGGTCGACTGCGGCGATTTCAACAATGACGGTTTCGATGACCTCGTTCTCGGCATTCCCTGCGAATATCCGTCTTTCTATTGTAAAGGCAAAGCGCTGATCGTGTTTGGCCGGGCAGACTTCCCCTCAACTGTTGATCTGCAGAATCCATCGGTCGACGTAACAACAGTTTTGGGCAGTTCTTCTGATGTAGGGTGGCTCGGCTATGCGCTGGCCCATGGCAACGTCAACGGCGACTTGTATGATGACTTGGTGGTCTCCGCACCGGCGCACAGTCCGGGAGGCCATGTCTACATCGTGCACGGACGGGCGGCGTTTCCCCAGACGCTTGACCTGAATCTGCTCCAGGCAGGGGTGACGCGACTGGTGGAGAGCGAGTTCGGGTGGGGGGCCGGCCAATCCCTGGCCTGCGACGACGTCAACGGGGACGGCGCGGATGAGCTGCTTATTGGAGAGCCCGGCAACGCGGGACAGACAGCGCACGGAAAGGCGATTCTGTTCTACGGATATACAAGCCTACCAACGACGATAACGCTCGACGCATCCACGCCCGGCACCAAGCACATCGGTTCGGATCCGTTGCAGCCGGGCGCGATGGGAACGGGTTCGGCGCTTGCGGACTTTGACGGGGACGGCGAGATAGACATTCTACTATCTGCGAGCGGCATCGGGCTTTCCGGTTGCTCGGAGTGTGGTGTCGTCTACGTGCTTTACGGCGCTGATGCCTTACCGTCTTCGTTTTCCGTAACCTCCGCGATAGTCCCAACCACGTGCATAATCGGAAACTTCATGTGGCGTATGGGGCGCGCAATGTTCTTCGGCGACTTTAACGACGATGGCCGCGCTGATGTCGCTGCGTCGGCGGTTCAGAGCGGATCGGGTGAGAAGTTGAAAGTGATCGTCGTGTACGGCCTGTCATCGCGACCAGGCGCAATCATGGCCACAAACCCCGATTTCGCCACCATCGTGAATGGGGAATCTGACGACGATAATTTCGGCTTCGCGATGTCCACGTCGGACATCAACGGCGATAGCGTTAGCGATCTCTCGATTGGCGCGAAGTGGGCAACCGTCGGGACAAACCTGGGCGCCGGCAAGGTCTACACGCTCTACGGAGTCGAGTCGGCAACTGCCATAGCGGCCACACCCGCGCCGGGCGTGGTTCTGCGCGCGTTTCCGAACCCGAGCGCGGGATCGGTCACGATTGAGTATTCGCTAGCGCGCGCTTCGGACGTCGTCATCAGCGTCTACGACGTACGCGGACGCCGACTCATCGCTCGATCGATTCCGGATGTTCCGGCTGGAGTACATATGACCACTTGGGAGGGCTCCGACTTTCCGAGCGCGATATCGACTCCCTTCCCGTCGGGAGTCTATTTTCTCCGAATCGACGCGCTCGGCGAGTCGATGGCGCGCAAGATCATTTTGGTTCGATAAGCACGGATCAACTCTCGTTACCGCGGCGGCGCCTGCTGAGACGCGTACTTCTCCGCGATCTTCTTCAAGCGCGTCTTGAGCAGCGTCTTCTCACCCGTCGAGAGATAGTCGATGAAGAGTTTGCCGTCCAGGTGGTCGATCTCGTGCTGGAGGACGCGCGCGAACATGCCGTCGACGTCGATCACGTGGCTCTTGCCGTGGAGGTCCTGGTAGCGCACGCGGATGCCCTCGGGTCGCGTCACGTCGCCGCGGATGCCGGGGATGCTCAAGCATCCTTCCTCGTATATCCAGGTGTCGGGCGAGCGGTCGAGGACCTCGGGATTGACCATGACGATCTCGGGGGCCTCGCTGTCCTCGGGGTTCTCCATCTGGAGCGCGACGAGAACGCGCTTCTCGATTCCCACCTGCGTGGCCGCAAGACCCACGCCGGCCTCGCGCCGCATGGTCGCGATCATATCCTCCGCCAGCTCGCGCAGGGCGTCGTCGAACTCGCGCACGTCCGACGCGCGCTTCCGCAAAATGGGGTCGCCGTAGTATCGCAGTTGCAGTCTCATCGCTCTCCCGAACGCACCGTCGATTCTACTCGGAGCGCGACACCACCGCGGTGACGGCGTTCTTGAGCATCTCGACCTTGACGCCGTCGGCGATCTCGACCACGACGACGTCGTCGCGGAGCCCCGCCACGGTGCCGTAGAGCCCGCTCGCGGTGACGACACGGTCGCCCTTCCTCAAGGCGTCGATCATCTTCTTGAGTTCCTTCTGGCGCTTCTGCTGCGGCCGAATCAACAGGAAGTAGAAGATCGCGAGCATCCCGAGCAGGGGGAGCAGCATCGAGAACGGACTGGGTCCCGCACCGCTGGGGTCGGCGGGCATCATCGCGAACAGCGTGGAATTCAAGGGGTCCTCCTTGGTTAGGTTTCTACTTCCGCGCGCGCCGCGGACTCGCGGTCGCCGCGCGTGAATCGGTCGACGAAGGCGCGGTACCAGGCGTCGAAGTCGCCGCGCACGACGGCCGCGCGCGCGGCCCGCATCGTGTCGGCGTAAAAGAACAAATTGTGCGACGTGGCCAGCATGGGCGCAAGCATCTCGTTCGAGAGGAACAAGTGCCGCAGATACGCGCGCGTGTGATTCTTGCACGCCACGCACCCGCACTCGGGGTCGAGCGGCATTAAATCGTCCGCGTGCCGGGCGTTGCGCAAGACGAGGCGTCCGTCGCGCGTGAACACGGTCCCATTGCGCGCGTTGCGCGTCGGGAGCACGCAGTCCAGCATGTCGACCCCGCGCGCGACGGCGTCGATCAAGTCCAGCGGCGTGCCCATGCCCATCAAGTAGCGCGGGCGATCGACTGGAAGCAGTTCCGTCGTCCTCTCCGTGAGATCCCAGGTCGCGTCTTTCGATTCGCCTACCGACAGCCCACCGATGGCGTAGCCGGGGAAGTCGAGCTCGGTGAATTCCCGCGCCGAGCGCGCGCGCAGGTCGGGGTATTCCGCTCCCTGCACGATCCCGAACACGACCTGCTCGTAGCCGTAGCGATCGGAGCGCGCGCCCATCGCTTTCAAGCCGCGCCGCGCCCACGCCGTGGTGAGCGCAACCGATCGCTCCGCTTCCACGCGCTCGCACGGAATCCCGCCGAAGTAGTCGAAGCTCATCGCGATGTCGGCGCCGATGCGCGCTTGCGTCTCCATCACCGCTTCGGGCGTGAACTCGTGCAGCGACCCGTCGATGTGGGAGCGAAACGTGACACCCAGGTCCGACACGCGCATGAGCGACGCGAGACTGAACACTTGATAACCGCCGCTGTCCGTGAGCAGCGCGCCGTCCCAGCCGATGAAGCGATGCAACCCGCCCGCGCGCTCGATTAGGCTCACACCGGGGCGTAGATACAAATGATACGTGTTGCCGAGAATGAGACGCGCGCCGGTGTCCCACACGTCGCGGCTCGTGAGTCCCTTGACGGACCCCTGCGTGCCGACGGGCATGAACACCGGCGTCTCGATCGCACCATGATCGGTGGAAAGAATACCCGCGCGCGCGCCGTGCGAGCGCGCCTCGACCCGAAAAGAAAACGGCATGACGTTACTTTACCATGCAAGCGCAGCGGCGTCGACCTCGCTACTTCTTGGTCGTGTCGGGCGGTGCGGGCGCCTTCTTCTTGCCGAAGCCTTCGAGGAGACCCTTCACCGTGTCGCTGGCCTTCTTGTTGAGCTCGCTCTTTCCTTGCTGGACGAGTCCCTGCGACAGCTTGGCCTGGATCGCGTTGGCGTCCACACCGACCTTGGGCTTCATCACGGCCCCCGAGAACTTGACCGGAAGCTCGAAGCGCCCGCTCGCGTTGAGCAGATACTTCGCCATGGGAACTTCCGCGACCAGGTCGTTGGTGAGCTTCTGCGACAATATCAACGTTGTGTTGAGGTCCATCTCCTTGCCGAACGAGAACCAGCCGCCGCCGGCGAGCGAAAAGTCAGACGACTTGAGATGCAGATCGTTGGTGTTGATCCTGCCGTCGGCGATCTTGACCTTGCCGGCGAGGTCCTGGAACGAGGTCTTGTTCTCCGCGAAGAGTTTCGGGTTCTTGGCCTTGATGCGGTCGGCGAAACCCGCGGGCACCATCGGCATCGACTGCACCGAGTTGAACAGCTGCTGGGCGAGGTTCACGTTCAAGAACGCGCCCTCGATGACGAGCGCGCCGCCGTCGCCGGAGAGCGTCTTCTGTAATTCTTCCCAGGTCTTGCCCTGGCCGCCGATATTGAGATCGGCGTCGATGCGCCCCACCAGCACATCGGCGAGCAGCGGCGACTTGTAGCGGAAGTACTCGGCGAGGTTGACCTTCTCGATCTTGGTGGCGAGATCGAACTTCGCGACCTTCGGTTCGAAGGTGCCCGATCCGCCCACGGTACCGCCCATCGCCTTGGCCGAGAAGCGATCGATCACCGACTTCTCCGGCGTGGCGCGCACGACCGCTTCCGCGTTCGTGTAATCGATGTTCGCCGCGATGCCGCTCTTCGATGTGATGGTCAGCGCGCTCTCGATCACCTTGGGCGCTTTCTCGGTGGCTTCGCCCTTGACCACGACGTCGCGGAAGACCTCCGCGCGCGGGAGCGGCTTGGCGTTGGGTGCCGGCGCTTGCACGTCCAGGCGCGCGACTTCCGGTGACGCCACCGTATACGTCGCGTGCACGGGCGTGAACGACGACACCTCGGCGATCACTTTGAATGTGCTCTTCCCGATCGCGAAGGTCGCGTTGGGAATGCTCGCCGTCTTGGCCGTGAACTCGATCGTCGCCGCACCGTTGCTCAACGGCTTGGGCACGTTGGGAATCTGCGCGCCAAAGTTGCTCACGGTCGCAGTACCGCGAATGTCGGGCTGCGCGCCGGGCTTGGGCGCACCGCTCACGCGCACGCTCACCTTGGCGTCGCCCGTAGGCGACATCGGCGCCATCGCCGGCATGACGTCCTTCCAAGGCGCGATCGCGGTCTTGCCGTCGAAGGAGAACGCCATCGCTTCCTTGCCCTTGAACGGCACCAGATTCCCGGAGCCGCTCGCGGTGAGGGAATGAAGCACAATGTCGATCTTCGAAAACGTCACCCCTTCGTTGGGCAACCCTTGCGGCGTGAAGGTGCCTGCGAAGGTGGCCTTGGCCGGAATGCCGGCCGCCTTCTCGAGCTGCTCCGGCACTTCGTAGGTGGCGTTGGTCGCGTCCACTTCGCCGTCGAAGGCGAGCGCGCTCATGGCACCGTCGAAGCTGGCGCGCGCGGTCGCGTCGCCGCCGAGAATGGGCGTGGGAGCGGCCGGGTCTTTCTGTACCAACTTGACACCCGAGAGCGGCAGCGGCCCCGCGTTCAGCATGCCCTGCATGCGCGCGTTCGCGAACACGAGGGTCGTGTCGGCGGTGAAGTCGAACGGTCCGCCGGAAGCGGAGACCGTGACGTTGGGCTCGGTCGCGCCGAGCGCCGCGATGCCGACGTCCAATGCGTCCAGCGTCGCCGCACCGACCGTTCCGGTCAGTTTGGCCGTCGCGCGAACGGTGCCCTCCTGCGGAGGCGACGGCTTCGCGTCCGATTTGGGTGGCGGCACGAACGCGGCCAGCGCCGCGAACGTCGTCTGCTCCATCTCCAAGGTCACCGACAGCGGCGCCTTCGCGATCGCTGCGGGTGAGGCGTCGGCACCGATGGGCCCCAGTGCGGCATCGATGCGCACGTCTTGCGCCTCGCCGAACACCGCCGCCGCGAGCGTCGCCTTCATTTCGCTCTCGAGGCTCACATCGCGCGCCTCGAAGTCGATGTCGCGGATGGTGCGGTCGAGTCCGGTGACACGGTCGAGGTAGCGTACGGTGCCGTCCTTGATGTCGGCCACCGCGAGCACGAACGCGGCCTGTTTGCTGCTCGCCGCTTGCGAGCCGCCCCCGCCGGTCGCGGTCGCGTCGGTCGATTTCTCGATGAGGCTCGTGAAGTTGAAACGCTTCGCGTCCAGCTTGATGACCGTGATGACGGGCTCGTTCAGAACGAAACGCTTGATCTCGACCTGCTTCTTGAACAGCGGTATCAGCTTGACGCTGACGTGGATGTTGCTCGCCTGCACGAACGGTTCGGTCGCGACGGCGGGATCTTCGCCCACCACGACGTCGGCGACTTTGACGCCGATGCTCGGGAACAAGGCGACGCCGACGTCACCCACCGAGATGTCGCGGCCGGTCATCTGCTTGGCCCGTGCCAGCAGATCACCCTTGCGACTGTTGACGATCTTGTCGAGGTTGGCGGCGACGAACACGACCGCCACGACCACGACGGCGACCACGATTCCTGCGGCGATGAGTATTTTCTTCTTCATGGCTACTCCCAGTGCGATGTCGGGGAGAAACGTACCAGGGATATCGGGGCGCGTCGAGGGGCGTTAGGGCAGGACCAGCATCGCGTCGCCGTAGCTGTAGAAGCGATACCCCCGCGCCACCGCCTCATTATAGTGGGCCAGCGTGCGCCCGGTTCCCAGGAAGGCGCACACGAGCATGAGGAGCGAGGACTTGGGCAGGTGGAAATTCGTAACGAGCGCATCGACGGCGCGGAATTCGAAGCCCGGGTAGATGAAGAGGTCGGTTTCGCCGCGGCGGTCTGCGAAGGGTGGCTCGAACCACCCGCACCGCGCGGCCGTTTCCAGCACGCGCGTGGTCGTGGTGCCGACGGCCACCACGCGGCGGCCCTCGCGCTTCGCGTCCGCGACCGCGCGCAACGTCTCCGCGTCCACCTCGAAGGCCTCGCTCGCGAGGCGATTTTCTTCCACCACGTCGTGCTCGAGGGGCTGGAAGGTGCCGGGGCCAACATGGAGGAGCAGCGTGTGCACGTCCACGCCGCGCGCGGTGAGTGAAGCAAGCAGCGCGTCGTCGAAGTGGAGACCCGCCGTGGGTGCCGCCACCGAGCCGTGCTCGCGCGCGAACACGGTCTGGTAGCGCTCGCGGTCGATTGGCTCGTCCGCGCGATGGATGTAGGGGGGCAACGGCACGTGGCCGGCGGCCTCGAGCACGTCCTCGACCGACCCCGCTCCCGGTTCGATTTCGAAGCGCGCGTCGCGCTCGCTCTCGCGGCCTCGGTAACGAATCGACGCACCCGCGACGCGCAAGAGGTCGCCCTCGCGCAGCTTGCGCAACGGGCGCGCCCACGCGACGAACGCGGCGCCGCCGAGCGT
>JAKEHA010000168.1 GCA_022615275.1 Candidatus Latescibacterota bacterium | reverse complement strand
GTGGAGGCACGTCGAGGCGACCGAAATCGTGATCGTGTCCTCTTCGACGACCTTCCCCTCGTCCCATTTGCCGTCGCGGTAGACGTATTGAAGGTGGCAGTCCGTTCGGACGTAGTCGAACGGCAGCTCGCTCCAATTGAGATCCGCTTTCTGCATGGTTTCTTTCATGGCGGTACGTCCTCTGGATGGAGAATTCGCAGCGGCCCGCTTCGGATGGATGCCTCGAAAATACCCGCCGCGCGGGCCGGGTGTCAACCGCTTTCGCCGCTTGCCACCCGCGCCCGCATGGGGTACGGTCGCCTCGTGGCCATGTTCACCATCACGCGCAAGCAATCCTTCAACGAGGACACGTTCCTCTTGGAGTTCCGTCTGCCCGCCATCGCCGAGCGCGCGATGCCGGGGCAATACGTCGACGTTCATATGAACGTCGACGGGCCCACCTTCACGCTCCCCATCGCGAGCGTCGACCGCGAAGCCGGCACCTTCGCGGTGGTCGAGCAGGGGCGCGACCTCCCCAGCGAGCGCCTGATGATGCTCGTCGAAGGCGAGGACGTGTTCCAGATTCGCGGGCCGCTGGGGGCACCGTGCCGCATCGACTCCGACGGCAAGGTGGTGTTGATCGCGGAAGATCTGGGCGCCGCCTCGTTGTTGTGGCGCGCGCGCGCCTTCAAGGAGCACGGTGCGCACGTGATCGTCGTACTCGGTTTCGATTCCAAAGAGCGCGTGTTCTGGAAGGACGAGTTCGCCGCCGTGTCCGACGAACTCTACGTCGCCACCGAAGACGGATCGTTCGGCGTGTCGGGTCGCGTGACCGGCGTCCTGCAGGCGCTGTGTGAAACCCACAAAGACATCGAACGCATCGTCATGATCGGGCGGCTGAAGCACATGAAACGCGCGGCCAAGATCGCGAGCGACTTCGGCATCGACTGCACGGTGAGCTTCGACGCGATTCGTTTCCCCGTTGGCGCGCCCACCATCTTCGACCACGGCGACGACGCGCAGGAGGCGTTCGCGTTCGCGCGGGCACCGGAGTTGGATGCGGAGTCGGTCGATTTCGAGAAGTTGTTGGCGCGCGAGCGGGCGATCTCCAAGGAAGCGAGCGACGAGTCGGAGCCCGCACCGCCGCGTCGCGTGACACCGCTCCCGCGTCCGTCCCAATCCCCCTAGGATCGAAGCATGGCCGGGGCGCACAAGCCCAAACAACCTCCCACGCCCGTCACCAAGGCGGACGTCGCGCGTGCCTTGCGCAATGTTGCCGCCATGCTCGAGATCACGGGCGACAATCCCTTCCGCATCCGCGCCTTCGAGAACGCGTCGGCCGCGATCGAAGACCTCTCCGAAGACTTACACGCGATGGTCGAGAGCGGCGAGTTGCTCGAGGTGCGCGGCATCGGCAAGTCGATCTTCGCGGACGTCAAGTCGATGCTGGAAACGGGCACCTTCGACGAGTACGAGAAGCTGCGCAAGAAAGTCCCGGCCGGCATCCTCGAGATGCTGCGCGTCTCGGGCATGGGGCCGAAGAAGGTCAAGGCGGTCTACGAGAAGCTGGATATCAAATCCGTCGACGAGCTGGAGCAGGCGGGGCGCGACGGCAAGCTGGCGGTGCTGCCGGGCTTCGGCGAGAAGACGCAACTCAACATTCTGAATGCGATCGCGCGCTACCGGAAGTACGCGCAGCGATTCCTGTTCAGCGTGGCCGAAGACGAGGCCAACGGGATCTTGGAGGCGGTGCGGCGCGTAAAGGGCGTGAAGCACTCGCTGATCGGCGGGAGCCTGCGCCGGCATCGCGAAACCATCGGTGACATCGATATTCTCGCCACCACCGACGACGCCGACCCGGTGATGGACGTGTTCACATCACTTCCCAACGTCGCGACTGTCATTGCGAAGGGCCCCACCAAGTCGAGCGTGATCATGAAGTCCGGCATCCACGTCGACCTGCGAGTGGTCAAGGACGACGAGTTCGCGGCCGCGTCGCACTACTTCAGCGGCAACAAGGAGCACAACACCGAAGTGCGCGCGCGCGCGAAGAAGCTGGGCTACAAGCTCAACGAGTACGGCTTGTTCGAAGGCGAACACGCGGTGAAGATCAAGGACGAGGAGGCGCTGTTCGCGAAGCTGGGCATGGACTTCATCCCGCCCGAGCTGCGCGAGAACGCGGGCGAGATCGAGGCTGCCGAGGAGCACGCGCTCCCGAAGCTCATCGAAGTCGGCGACATTCGCGGCACCTTTCACTGTCACTCGACTTATAGCGACGGCCGCTCGACCCTGCGCGAGATGGCGGAGGCCGCGAAGGCTCTGGGGCTCGAGTACCTCGGGATCGCCGATCACAGTCAGACCGCGGTGTACGCGGGCGGCATGGACAAGGCCAAGGTCAAGAAGCAGCTGCGCGAGATCGAGGAATTGAATCAGGAGCTCGCACCGTTCGTGCTGTTCAAGGGCGTCGAGAGCGACATTCTGCTCGATGGCCGTCTCGACTACGACGACGAGACGCTGGCCTCCTTCGACCACGTGGTCGCGTCGGTCCACGGGCAGTTCACCGGCACCGAGGCCCAGATGACCAAGCGCATCGTGACCGCGGTGTCGAATCCGTTCACCACCATGCTCGGCCACCCGACCGGGCGCGTGCTGCTCTCGCGCGACGGGTATCCCCTCAATCTCACCGCGGTGTTCGAAGCGTGCGCGGCCCACAAGGTGTTCATCGAGATCAACGCGCACCCGTATCGTCTCGACCTGGATTGGCGGCACCTTCGTACGGCCAAAGACATGGGCGTCCATTTCGTGATCAATCCGGACGCGCACCACACGAGCGAGATCGGCTATTTCCGCTACGGCGTTGGCATCGCGCGCAAGGGCTGGCTCACCAAGGGCGACGTGTTCAACACGAAGAGCACGGACGGCGTGCGCGCAGCTCTAAGGAAGCCTCGGTCTTGAGCCTCAAACTAAAGTCGTTAGTTTCAATGTAAACATCTTGACTCGCGAGGCGCGGATACGCGACGTTCGGCGCATGAGACACCCGCGTCGTCTCGCCGCGTTCCTCGCGATCGGCTGGCTACTCGCGTTTGTCGCCTGCGATACCCTGCTCACGGAAAGCCCCGACCCGGGCGAAGTATTCGACGGGCCCATCGACGGTCTTTCCGACGAGCTCAATCGCATGTTCGTGCGGGGCGACGGGAACTTCGAAAAGGTATTCACCGTCGCGGGCGGGCTCGGCCCCATCTTCAACCAACCAGGTTGCGAATCGTGTCACCCCGCGGACGGCCGCGGGACACCGGCGCTCGCGCTCGTTCGCTTCAGCGTAGGTTCGGATCTCGTTCTTCTACTGGGAGGACCGCAGCTTCAGGACAAAGCCATCCCCGGGTCGAAACCGGAAACGCTTCCCGACGGCGTCGACACGTCTTTGCGATTGCCGCCGCCCGTCTTTGGAATGGGATTCATCGAGGCGATTCCCGCAGCCACCATCATCTCCCTGGCCGACAGTTTGGACGCCGACGGCGACGGTATTTCGGGTCGCGTCAACTGGGTGCTTCCCGCCGACTTCGTGCCGGAGAGCGAGATCGGTGGCGGATCGGGCTGGCAGGTGGGGCGCTTCGGTCGCAAGGCGAGTGTGGCGGCGTTGATCGAGCAGGTCGTCACCGCCTATCACCAGGACGTCGGCATCACGACCGGATCGACGACGATCTCGCCATCGGGCTCGAACGTGACGTGCCGCAGCCCGCCGTGCGTGGCCATCACCTGATCCTGCGAACCAACCGTCTCGCGCAGGACGTCCTGCTCCAGGTGGATGCTCTCGCGCACGAGCTGACTGCGGGTGACCGTCTCGCCGCGCAGGGCGTGCAGTGCGTGCAGCAGGCCGACGGTGAAGGCAGAGGAAGTCCCCATCCCGCTGCGGGCCGGCAGATCGCCGTCGTGGTGCAACTCGACACCGCGATCGATCTTGAGGAATCGCAGCGCCTCGCGCACCGCGGGGTGCTCGATCTCCTCGACGGTGCGGCACGTCTCGATCTTGCGGTAGACGATGCGGAAG
>JAKEHA010000167.1 GCA_022615275.1 Candidatus Latescibacterota bacterium | reverse complement strand
GACGTCAGGCTGTACTGATCGAAATCGTAGAAGACGTCGTTGAGCGAGATCGGCGACATGTCGGTGCTGCCCGACGACGTGTCTTCGACCGGGGTCTCCTGCGGTTCTTCGACCGGAGTCGGCGGAGGGGTATCAGCCGGGGTCGGTTCGACCGCCTGCTTTCCGCCGCAACCTGCGACTGCGACGAGGGAGAGAATCGCCGCGAGCACCGTCAATCTCTTGAACATTCCCATGACCTCCTAAGAATCCGTCGATGTGCGTGACAAGTTGAAAAAGGGGGCATCCAGGACGCGCTAACTGTAATTGTTTTAAGGGGTCGACCAATCGGGGTCGGAACCCTGGGCCAATATTCTCTTACCCCCTGTAACGATGTCAACCACGGAAACTGACTCGTCGCGGCCGCGCTCCGTGCATACCAGATGGCGGCCGTCGGGCGCCCATCTGGGGTCCTCGTGGCTGTGGTTGTCCTTGGTAATCAGACGCCCGTCGCGACCATCCGGGGTGATGATCGCGATCTGGAACTCCGCGCCCATGCGGGTCGAGAATGCGATCAGGTCGCCGCGCGGCGACCACGCCGGTGACGCGTTGTACCCGCCCGTGAAGGTCAAACGCCGCACGTTGCTGCCGTCGCGGTCCATCAAGTAGAGCTGCGGCGTACCGGAGCGATCGGACAGGAACACGATCTCGCGCCCGCCCGGCGACCAACCGGGGCTGGTGTCGATGGCCCTGTTGTGCGTCAATCGTTGCTGAATGTGACCGTTGCGCGCCAGCATGTAGATCTCGGTGTTGCCGTCCTTCGACAGCGCGGCCAGCAGCATGCCTTGCTTGTCCGACCACTCCGCAGCCGTGTTGCTGCCGCTGTAATTGGCCAGGCCGCGCGACTTGGTCTCGCTCAAGACGCGCGTGAACAGGTCCGCCTTGCCGTCGCGAAAACTCGTGTACGCGATGGCCTGGTTGCGATCGATCCAACGCGGCGCCAACAGCGGGACGGTCTGCCTAACCAGCACGCGCGGGTTGTAGCCGTCGTAGTCCGAGACCACCAGCTCCCACTTGTCGCCGACCTTGCGCGTGTAGACGATCTGCGTCGACGCCACACCCTTCTCGCCCGTGACCAGGCGCACGATCTCGTCCGCGAAAAGGTGGGCGACGCGGCGCGTGTCCTTGTCGGTCACCTTGTACTTCTTACCGCCCACGAAGTCGCCGGAGGCAACGTCGGTGACGGTACCCTCGAAGCTCACGCCGGTTCCGTCTCCGAAGACCCGCCCGCGCACGACGACGGCGTTGATGCCGGCCACACCCGCGGTGGCGGGCTCTTCGCGCATGATCTTGAAGAGCCCGGAAAACTGCAGGTCCTGCAGGACGATCTGCTCGATGCGTTGCGCGCGCGGCGTGTGCTCGCCCGCCCCCTGGAACTGCGGGAGCCAGAGCGGCACCACGAACACGTCTTCCTTGACCACGGGGTCGGGCCAGACATCGGTCTGCGCGGCCGCCGGGGCCGGCAGCGTTACCCATAGTAGACACGCGATCCAGCGAGACTTCGTCACTTCCACTTGCGCTTTCCGAAGCACACGCCGGGCGCGGAGGCACTCACGGCTGCGCCGGTACGAACTTGAAACTGAAGTGCACGCCGACGTACTCGTCGTCGTACTCGCGCGGCAGCGGCGGAAACGGCGCCGCCTGGATGACCGCACGCTGGCACGACTGGTCGAACATGAACACGCCCGACCCGCGCTCCACCGACACGTGCGTGATGTTCCCGTCGCGGTGCACGCGAAAATAAACCACCGCGAAACGCTCCACGCCCTCGCTTCCGGCCGGTACCTGCCACGCGGCCGCGATCTTGTGCCGCATGCGCGCGATGAAGGCGTCGTACGGAAAGTCACCGCCGTCGAACGAGATTCCCTCGGCGGCTTCGCCGGCCGTCCCGGCTAGGGTGTCGCCCGCGGCCGCTGACGCGTCGCTCTTCGTGACCTCGGCGCGCGGCACTTCCTTGGGCTTGCCGTCCTCTTTCGGTTTCGGCTTGGGCCTCTCGACCGGCGCCGCGAGCTCCTTGTCCTTGGGCTCCTCCTTCGGAGTCTCGTTGGGAGCCGGCGCGTCGGGTGCGACCGGCTGGGTTGGCCGCGCCGGCTGCGCGACCGCCGCCGTGACCAGGCGCACGCGATAGGTCTCGCGCGGGAGATAGGTCACCTGCCGGAACGAAACCGATACGAACACGATCAGCGTCGCGAGCGCATGTGCGGCGAGCGATATGACGATGCCCTTGCGCATGGCACGCCGTTCACCGTCGGCGCTTATCGCGCTTCATCTCGGTGATCATTCCGACGTCGTCGATGCCGGCCGCCTTGACTTCGCCGATCACCGACATCACGGTCCCGTGCGTCGCGTCCTGGTCGGCGCGCACGAACACGACTTCCTCGCCCGCGGCCTTCAGCGTCGCCAAGGTCGACGTGAGCTGATTCGGCTCGACGCGCTCATCATTGATGAAAACCTTGCCGTCCTTGGTAATCGAAATCACAACCGCCTCGGTTTCCTTGATCACGGTCGACTTGACCTTGGGCAGCTTGACCTCGATGCCGGCCTGCAAGAAGGGCGCGGTCAGCATGAAGATGATGAGCAGCACCATCATGACGTCGACCAGCGACGTCACGTTGATATCGGCCATGTTCGAGTATGGTGTTCGCTTCAGCATTTACTCTCGCGATCAGTACGTCGCGCCGGTACGCGCCGGGCGCGAGGGGTTGCCGGCGCCGCCCGGGTTGGCCGCGCGCCGTGAATTCCGCGACACCACCGCCCCGTCCAGCACGCGCGAGATGAAATAGTCGAGCTCGGACTCCTTGCGCCGTACCGCGCGGCCGAAGGCGTTGTACGCGAAGAGGGCGGGGATGGCGGCGGCCAAGCCCGCGATGGTGGTCGCCAGCGCTTCCGCGATACCCGGGCCCACCACTTCGATGCTGGCGGCGCCTTCGAGCCCCATGCTCAAGAAGCTGTGCATGATCCCCCACACCGTGCCGAGCAGCCCCAAGAACGGCGCGCCCGCCGCCGTCGTCGAGAGCAAATTCAAATGACGCTCCATCTCGCCTATCTCCGTCATCGCACGACCTTCGAGCGCGCCCTTCAACAGACCGCGCTCGCTGTCGGCTTCGGCCGGGTCGTCGAGCACGAGCACGCCGTCCGCGCCGCGCGTCGCCAAGAAGTGCTTCGCCTCGAGCAGGAGCGACGCTTCGATCGACGGGAGGTAGCGATCGGCGTCCTGCATCGCGGAGGGGACGCCGCGCTGCACGACCACGCGCTTGAGCGCGGCACCGCGCTCGCGCAACTTCTTGTACAGGCGCGCGCGATCCCACACCACGGCCCACGTGATGACCGACATCACGAACGTGAGCGCGAGAATGAACAGGCCGAATCGTCCCGACTCGGCGAGAATCTGCGGCAGGGATCGTCCGAGCGCCGCGGGCACGGCCGCGAACAAGTCCATATAGGATTCCTTCCTCGATGAGTGTCGTTTCGTCGCGAGAGGGACGTCGCGCCGAATTTCGGCCAAGGTCTAGCACAACCGCCATACCTTGCCTAGAAAAAGTGCCCGCTCCGCGGGGCCCGGCAGGCCCGCTTCGTGCATACCCCCGGGGGTGGGCTCGGTTCCCCGCGCTTGTGGCCCCCGAGCGAATGGGCTATATTTTAGTGGCCACGATGAGCCCCTCGTAAACGAGCCGCCCTGGGGACTTGCCCGTCACGCACGGGAGGTAAGCGTCATGAGACTCCGTCGAACTTCCCCCCTCGTCTTCTTGTTCTGTGTCGCTTCCACGCAGTCCCTCGCGGTGACAAACGGCCGCGGCGGGGGTGACGGCGGCGTGGTCCTGCGCGCCAGCGTCCCCATGGGGACCGTGCTGGGTACGGGAGATCCGATCTCCTTCGACTATCAAACGCGAACGGACGCCGCGGTCTTGGTTTTCAGCGTCGATACTCAGGGCTATGTCCATCTCCTCTATCCGACCGGGGCACCCGAAGTGTCGCGGGCGCTGCAGACCTACACCGTGCCCGCCGAGGGCGCGGAGCTCGTGATCGACGCCACCACCGGCATCGAATTCGTGTTCGCGCTGGCGGTCGACGATCCGACCGCGATCGATACCGCCGAGCTCGACCGGTTGCGCGACGGCGACGTGGAGGGCGCCGAGCCGTATCGCATCGACGGCGACCCGTTCGTCGCCGCCAACATGATCGCCGGCGAGCTGGTGCGCGGGGTGTCGCATCGCGGCGTGTACTTCGGATACACGTTCTTCTATGTGAACGAGCGTGTGGAGTACCCGTGCTACCTATGCGGCGCATGCGACGGTACCGCCGACGACCCCGCGTGCACGGATTACCGCATCGTGCAGAACTTCGACCGCCGCACCCCGCTCTCCTACCCGCTCAAGCGCGCGTACGAGACCGTGGCCGGCGACACGGACGTGCTCGCGGAAGACGGCTCGAGCATCGAGGTG
>JAKEHA010000166.1 GCA_022615275.1 Candidatus Latescibacterota bacterium | reverse complement strand
CGATAATTATTTCGCTGCGGGTCGGTCTGCGCCTTCTCCATCGCATCCGCAGCCGCTCGGTTCACCTCGTCGGCCAATCGTTGAATTTCGGTGAGGATCGCAGGCTTCTCCGGATGCGCGGAGGGGTCCTCGTCGGGGTGGCGCCGGTCGCCGTAGGTGGACTCGCACACCAGGACGTCGGCGTGTTGGACGGGAACCGGGGCCTTCATGATGGGATCGATGGTGCGACCCACGTCGCCCGAGAACACGACGCGAAATCCGTCTTTCATGAACGTGACCCACGCGGAGCCGAGGATGTGCCCCGCGGGCGTGTAGCGGAAGCGAACTCCGTCGCCCAAGTCGATGTCGGTGTCGAAGGGAACCGGACCGAGCATCTTCACGCATTGCTCGGCGTCTTCCCGCGTGTAAAGCGGCAGCGCGGGGTCGTGGCGCGCGAACTTGTGCTTGGTGAGGTACTGCGCTTCTTCTTCCTGCAGGTGGCCGGAGTCGGGCAGGAGGATCTCACACAGGTCGCGCGTGGCCTCGCTGCAGTACACCGGGCCGCGGTAACCGCGCTTCATCAGGACCGGGAGATAGCCGCTATGATCGATGTGGGCGTGCGTCAGAACGACCGCGTCGATCTTGCCCACGTCGAAAGGCGGGTCCTCCCAGTTGCGCTCGCGCAGCTTCTTCAGTCCCTGAAACATCCCGCAATCGACCAGAATGTTCTTCTTGTCGATGGACAGGAGATATTTCGACCCAGTGACGGTCTGCGCCGCCCCGTAGAACGAGAGGAACACCCGCGGCCCCCTTCCCGAATGGTGTAACTGCCGCCACGATTATCCGTATGGGTGGTTACATCCGTCAACGCTATTGCGGCCGCCGGACGCTCGCACTAGAATCGCCGCGCGGAACGCCCTTGAAGGAGGATCCCCACGCCATGTCGAAACGTCTCGTTTGTCTGCTCGCGGCCGCGATTGTCGCCGGTTCGGCGCCGGACGACGCGCGCGCCCAAGGGTACGGCGCCATCCCGTCCTACTACCAATCGCTCGACTTCAACCTCACCAGCCCCTCGGCCTTCACGGAGGCGGTGGGCGGATTCGCGAACCCGTCCATCTATCCGATGATGCCGGGCGGAGAGTTCGAGTTCTACTGGTCGACCTTCGACGAGGCGTTTCACGACCCCAAGCGCTGGGGCATCTTCACGGGCCTAGAGAACCTCGGCTTCGGCGCCAACTACGCGAAACTGCGGCTGCCCACGGGAGACGTGAGCATCACCGACTATCGTATCGCCGTCGGAGGAGGCACGAAGCGCTCCACCTTCGGCCTGGGTTACGGGTGGTCGGGCGGTGACGAGGGCACCTTCGGGCGCGACGACTTGATTCAGGCCGGCCTCACGCTGCGTCCGAACTCGCTCTTGTCGTTGAGCGGTTCGTTCAACTTCAGCGCCGACTCGGGGAAGAACCAGCAGCTGGTCGACGCGGCCATTCGACCGCTGGGCAACGACAAGGTGACGATCTTCGGTGACGTCGAGTTCTCGTCCAACGATCTCTCGTCCGCGACACCCTGGAGTGTCGGCGCGATGCTCGAAGTGCCGGCGGGCTTGAAGATCGTCGGGCGCTGGTTCGAGGGCGACGGCGCGTTCGAAGACGCCTTCAGCGTCGGTCTCGCGTACACGCTGGGACCGCACTACCAGCAGGGCGTGATCCGGGGCTCCGCGGTCCCGCGCTTCGACGACGACAGCAACCACACGCTGACCAACTGGGGCCTCCGCGCGGGCTATCCCGAGCGCTCGGATCTCATGAAGCCGCTGGCCGAGGATCGCGGTTACTACCAGATGAGCCTCAAGGGTTCGGCGCCGTACACGACGTTTCGCTACTTCGACACGCGCACGCCGCTGGCGCAGATTCTCAAGTCGATCGACGACGCGCGCGAGGACTACCGCGTCGCGGGCGTCGCCATCAACCTCTCGGGTGCCAAGCTCTCGCGCGGCGCGGCCTGGGAGATCCGCGAGCGTCTGGGCGAGCTGCGCGCGACGGGCAAGCACGTGGTCGTCTTCGTGGACGAATTCGGCATGTCGACGTACTACCTCGCGAGTGTCGCCGACCGCATCGTGATGGATCCGGAGGGCTACGCGATTCTCCCCGGCTACGCGATCGGGCGCACCTACATCGCCAACATGATCGAGAAGATCGGCCTGGGGATCGAAGAGTGGCGCTTCTTGAAGTACAAGAGCGCCATGGAGTCGCTCGTGCGCCACGAGATGAGCGAAAGCGACCGCGAGCAGCGCCAGGCCCTGGTCGACCAGTTCTACGCGACCTTCCGCGACGACGTGGCGCAAGGGCGGCGCGTGGACGCCAAGACCGTCGACCGGTGGATCGACGAGGTGACCTTGTTCACGGCCCAGCAGGCGCTCGACGAGAAGCTGGTCGACGAGCTGGGCCGCTGGGAAGAGGTCACGGAAGCGGCCAAGGTCCTCGAAGGCGGTAAGCAGCCCTTCGTCAATCGCAGCGCCCTCGCCAACGAGTGGTATCCGTCGAAGGCGTGGGGCGAGCGCCCGCAGATCGCGGTGGTGTACGCGATTGGTCCCTGCGCGATGGACTCGGGCATCCAGGCGCGCAAGCTCGAGAATATCCTGCGGCGACTGCGCGACGACCGCGACACCAAGGCCATCGTGCTGCGCGTCGACTCGCCCGGCGGGAGCCCGGTGGCGTCCGACGTGGTGGCCAACCAACTGCGCCGCTGCATGGAGAAGAAGCCGGTCGTGATCTCGCAAGGCGACGTGGCGGCATCGGGCGGTTACTGGCTCTCGATGGTGTCGAATCAGATTGTCGCGCAGCCGACCACGATCACAGGCTCGATCGGCGTCATCTCGGGCTGGGTGTGGGATAAGGGAGTGGGCGAGAAGCTGGGTATGGAAGGCGACTTCGTCGAGGCGGGCGAGCACGCGGACCTCTTCTTCTCGTTGCGCCCGCCGTTTCTGCCCGTCGCGATCCCGCACCGCACGGTCACCGACGAGGAACGCGAGCGGGCCATCAACGGGATGAAGTCGATGTACTCCAGTTTCGTAAGGGCGGTGGCGAAGAACCGCTCGATGACCAACGAGCGGGTGGAAGAACTCGCGCAAGGGCGTGTGTGGACCGGCGTCGAGGCCAAGAACAACGGCCTGGTCGACCGCATCGGCGGGCTGCACGCCGCGATTCAGGTCGCCCGCGAGCTGGCGGAGATCGGGCCCCGGGACGAAGTCAAGGTGGTCGAGTACGGCGGCAAGCGCGGCTTGTTCCGTCTGCCGTTCGAGACGCCGTCGCTGTTTTCCCCGTGGTCGGCCATCGCCTCCGTCGCGACATTCGGGGCGTACCAGAGCCTCGTGGCGCGTGAGCTACTGGCCGAAAGCGCGGAGGAGTCGGACAAATCGGTCCCCGACGACTACGACCTCGTGTATTTGCAGCAGATCATTCGCAACAACGGGCGCGGGTTGTGTCTTCTCCCGCCCGACTACCTCCCGCGCGAAGGAGACCGGTAAGAGCGCATGCGTTGCAGCCCCCGCCAATCGGGACTATACTTGCGTCGACCGCGAAAGCGGTCGGAGTCATGCAAGGGCGGGGGCCCGCACGGATTCAAAACCCGAGCGGTTTCTCCGGGCTAGAGACGCGCACCATGGGCAACCGTGGTGCGCGTCGTTTTTTCTGCGGTACGTCGGGCGATGGAATGCTCAGGTTGTGGCCGCGAGATTGTCGACAATCT
>JAKEHA010000165.1 GCA_022615275.1 Candidatus Latescibacterota bacterium | reverse complement strand
GGCCGACCCTTGCTTCAACTGCTCGGGTTCCTGCTCGGTGCGGCGCCGCACGCCCGCGAATCCTTCGCGCACGCCGCGACGTACGGTCAAGACGTAGCGATCGCCGACGAAGATCGCGATCTCGCCCACGCGCAGCTCGTCCGCTTCCTTCTCGACCGGCTGCACCACCACGAAGAGACAGTTCTCGTACTCGTCGAGCTTCGGTCTCTGGTGACCGTGGCTCGCGTCCTCGACCGCGAGCAATGGAAGGTCGAATTCCTTTTGCAGTGCCTCCAGCTCCGCGGGTTCGGGGTCCTTGATCGCGACCCACACGAAGCCGTCGGGCCGCCGCAGGTAATCGCCGATCTCGCTCACCGAAATGTCGGCGACGCGCTTTCCCTTTTCGTATGCGACGCAATTGACGAGCATGGGCTAGTAATTCGTGGCCGGCGATGGCCGGGGCGTTGGAGTATATCACCAAGCGGGAAAACGGGAAACGTCGACGCCCGCGGCGCCGGTATCGCCGGAATGTGCCGGCCGCTATCGGTCAGACCAAAGGGCCGGCGGCGCTCATGCTCGCGGGCATCGGTACGGCGACCACGTTGCCGCGCGCGGTGACGACGTCGTTCGCGGAGAGCGTGACTTCGACGATCGCTTTGCGCTCGCTGCGCTCGGTGACGCGCGCGCGCAGCACCAACTCGCCGCCCATGGGCGTGGGTTTCAGGAACGACACGTTGAGCGCGGCGGTGACGAAACGGGGAGCGGGCCCGTCGCCGATCCCGCGCCCGGCCGCGCGCTCGGCGGCCGCGGCCGCGGTCGCCATCGCGTGGCAGTCGATCAACGACGCGACCAACCCGCCGTACACGAAGCCGGGCAGTGAGGTGTGTTCGGAGCGCGGCGTGAAGCGCGCCACCACGTCGTCGCCGTCGACGAAGCTCTTGAGCTGGTGGCCGCGCGCGTTGTGCTTCCCGCACCCGAAACAGTGCGCGAAGTCGTCGGGATAGAGATCCTGGATGGCGACCGGCGCGCTGGCCATTCCTAGAGCAGCGCTGCGTCCAACGTGATCGTGAGACCGTTGCGCAACAGGTTCGACACCGGGCACTTCTTCTCGGCTTCGTCGGCCAGGCGCTTGAAGGTCGCGTTGTCGAGTCCCGCCACGCGCCCGCGCGTCTCCAGGTGCATCTTGTTGATCTTTCCGTCCTCGAGCGAGATGGTGGCCTTGGTGGCGATGGTGTCGGGGACGTGGCCTTGCTGGCTCAAGTAGTTCGAAAACGCCATGCTGTAGCAGGCGGCGTGCGCGGCCGCGATCAACTCTTCCGGATTGGTCCCCTTCGCGTTCTCGAAGCGGGTCGCGAAGCTGAACGGCGTGTCCTTCAGAACGCCGCTGGTCGCGTCGATGGAGCCCGTGCCGGACTTGAGGTCGCCGTGCCAGGTCCCGTTGGCGATTCTTTGAATTGCGGGCATGATGGTACCTCCTTAGTAATTGGTACGAAGACTCTAGCAGCGGGAGTGCGTCGCGTCAATCGTGCCGCCGGCCGAGGCGCGGCAACCATCGTCCGACGCGTGCGCGGTACTCGTCGTAGCTCGTCCCGAAGACCTGCTGCAGGTGCGGTTCTTCGTAGACCACGACGAACAAATGGAACGCCGCACCGACGATGATCCCGTACACCACCAAGTCCATCGCGCCGTATAGCGCCGACCATCCCAGAATGGCGGTGAGCACACCGACGTACATGGGATTGCGCGTGTAGCGATAGAGGCCGCGCACGACGAGCTTCTTCGGGGCGTCGATCGGCGCCGGAGTCCCGCGACCGAAAGCCAAGAAGTCCCACGCGCAGCGCAGGTAGATCAGGGCGCCAGCGACCACGAGAACGCAACCCAATGCAGCAAGGACACCCGACCCCGGCGTGCGCCCGCGCGTCATCAACATCGGGAGATACACCGCGACGGTCGCCGGTACGACGACGGTGAAGACGATGTTCTTGATGAGCAGTACGAGCATCACGTTGCCGGTCGGCACTCACTCTCGCGCACGCACATGCAATAAACGAATTCCTGGTCGGTTCCCCACGGCGTGCGATGGGTTTCGCCGAGGTGCTCGACCATACGGAACGTATCGCCGAACTCGGCGTGAAGCGCATCCGGTGAATATCGAATCACGGGGAGGCCGCTGCACCTCTCCGGTCCCTCGGGGCCGAAGGTGGCGAGCACGACGAAGCCGCCCGGCTTGACCGCGCGGCACACGCGCTCGATGTAGGCCTTGCGGTCCGTTTCGGAGGTGAGAAAGTGGAAGCCGGCGCGGTCGTGCCACACGTCGATGGAATTCGGCGGAAGGTCGAGCTTGGTGATGTCGCCGACCAGCCACTCGACATCGCGGGCGCGGTCGCCGAGACGTTTCTGGGCGGCTTCGAGCGGCGCTTGTGCGATGTCGACGACCATCACGCGACGAAACCCGTGCGTCAGGAGATCGTCGACTAGAGTCGATGCGCCGCCGCCCACGTCGAGAATGCGGGCGTCGAGCCCGACGCCGGATCGAAGGATCATCTCCAATGAACGCTCGAGATGGGGCCGATACCAACTGACGTCGGTCTCGTGCTTCGAGCGATAGACCTTCTCCCAGTGGTCGCGTCTGGACATGGCGTCGAGTATACTCCCGATCCGGCGTCATTCGAAGGGGCGCCTCCCGTCACGAGAAGTCATGCCCGGCCTACGCATCGTCTACCCGCTGGTCGCGAGCGACCGCGCTTCCGTGGAAGCCGACGCGCCCGCGTGGTATCCGGTCGAGTCGCTCGAAACCGCGAGCGCGCGCATTTGGATCGAGGGTCGCATCTACCGGGGTCGGCCGGAGTTGGTGAACCGCGTCGAGTCCATCGGTTCCGGCGGCGTCGACGACAGTGCATTTGCGGCGCAACTGCGCGCGTGCGTGGAGAGCGGCGACGGAGATTTCGTGGTCGCTTGTTTGGATCGAAGCGACGGACGCCTGGGCGTTGCGGGCGACCGGTTCGGGCGCCTTCCCGTCTATTATCACGCGTCCGAGTCGCGCGTGGTCGTGGCGCGAGATCAGGGGTTCGTTCTCGCGCATGTCGACGTACCCGTGATCGATCACACGGCCCTCGCCCAGGCGTTGCTCTTCGGATTTCCGCTTCGCTCGCGCACGCTCATCGCGGGTGCGCATCGTCTCCTCCCCGGCGAAGTGCTCGTGGTTTCGCCGCGCGGGTCGAGAGTCGTTCCCGCGCCGGCGTCGCCGTTTC
>JAKEHA010000164.1 GCA_022615275.1 Candidatus Latescibacterota bacterium | reverse complement strand
GTCAAGCGCAAAAGCGAGATCTAGAGAAGTCTCGCATTAACGCTCACCTCGCTCTGCTACGGCCATAGCTTCCCGGCGCCAGGTTGTCGCTGCGCGCAGCCGCGTCAGCGCGCCGCGCTCGATTCTCGCCCGCGCGTCGTGCACGAGGACGTCGATGTCGTGCGTCAGGAGCACCGTGCGCTCGCGGGGAAACACGTCCAAGAGCGGATACATCTGCCAGTACTCGACGATGACGAGGTCGAAGGATTCTCGCGCGAGCGCGCGCGCCGCGCGCACGGTCACGCCCGGGCAGTCGTAGAGGCTCTTCAGAGACCGTCCCGTCAGCATCGATCGTGCGGTATACGCCACCTTGTAGGCCGCGCGCGCACGCGTCGAGGCGCGATTGGGCGGCAGCACCGTGACCACGCGCGCGCACCGCTTCTCCAGCGCGCGCACGTGCTCGTCTTCGTCCCGCCCCAAGAGCCGCGCCAGCACGGTCACGTCGTGGGCCGCCGACAGCGCGTCGATCAATCCCATCGACACCACCTTGGTGCCCTGATCGGGCGGGTACGGCAGCACCGGCTTGACGAGGAGAATACGCGCGCCTGTCATCGTGGCTGCCCGGGCCGTCCCGTCGCCAGCTCGCGATAGAGGTCCTCCATCGTCGCGAGCTGGCGTTCGAGCGTGAATCGTTCCTCGAAACGGGTGCGCGCCGCGCGTCCCATGCGCGAGCGCAGTTCGGAGTCCCGCAAGAGCACCTGCAGCGCGCGTCCCAGCGCGTCCACGTCGCCGGGCGCCACCAGGAACCCGGTCTCTCCCTCGACGACGGCTTCGGGGATTCCGTAGGCGGTCGTCGACACGACCGGCTTCGCGCACGCCATCGCTTCCAGGATCACATAGGGCAGCCCCTCCACCGAAGACGGGAGCACCAGGGCGTCGCACGCGCCCACGATTCGCTCCACCTCGTCGGGCGCGCGATGTCCGAGGAAGGTGACGCGGTCCGCGACTCCGGTCCGCGCCGCGAGGTGGCGGCACGCGCCCTCTTCCGGTCCGGTCCCCACCACGAGCAACCTCCACGGGTGCCCCATTAGGCTCGAAAGCGCGCGAAGTGCATCCTGTAACCCTTTGTGCGGAAGCAGAGTACCGACGAATACGAACCCCAGCACTGCGGGCTCGAGTCCCCACGCCGCACGCGCGTCCGATGTGCTTCCGTATCCCCTGGGAACACCATTGGCGACGACGCGCACGCGGCCACGCGGATAGCCCTGTCGGGAGACGAGCAAGTCGGCATTGGCCCGCGTCATGGTCACGGCCGCGTCGACGAAGCGCACCGCCGCGCGCTTTACCAGCGCGCGCTTCCACAGCCGCGCCACCATCGGGAGGTGTTCGGTGACCACCACGCGGGCCCCGGCCAGGCGCGCGATCGGAGCCAACAGCCCCGTCTGCCCGCTGTAGGGTCCCGGCATGTTGACGTGGGCGACGTCGGGGGAAAGCCGCACCAGCGCACGGTGAATCCGGGCGGCATCCGCCGGGTGAAATGGTAGGCGCATGGGAACGCGCACCACGGGGATCGCGCGCGTCTCCAGAGCCCGTGCCCACCCGGAAAGCGAATTGTCGGTCTCGTTCGCACTCATGATCACCGATGGCGAAAAGCGCGCACGGTCGAGACCGCCGGCTAGACGCGCGACGTAGAGCTCCGCCCCGCCCACATAAGGCGCGTCGACGAGGTACGTCACGCGGATCATGGGCTCTCCCCCACGCGCGCGCGCACCTCGAGCGACCCGCACGCGGTCCCCGAGTAGTGGTCGCGGTTGAACATGAGGTCGCGGGCGTGGAAGTTTGGCAGGAGCGAGTCACGGATCACGCGCAGCTCGACGCGGTAGCTTCCCGGGAGCGCGTTGCGCGGAATCACGAACCCCACGCGTTCGCGCAACGGCGCACCCATGGGCCACAGGTCCGGTTCGTATACGCCCGCCCCGGGACGAAAGTCGGCGCGATAGCGCGTTACGACACCGCGGCGACGGTCAGCGAAGCGGCGCAGGTATTTCTCGCCCGGGTACGCGCGCCCTCCGGCCAACGATTCGTGGTCGAAGCGGACGTGGGCCAAGAACGGCAGCCCGAACGGCGCGGGTTGGTCGCGGCGGTAGCCGATCGTGATCGTCACCGAGTCCCCCGGTGCGACGAGCGACGGCGTCACCGACAGACCGGCCACGTCGAAGACGCGGTCGGGGACGGCCACCGCGCACGGCGGCAGCGCTTGGGAGTCCACCGCCACCGGGGCGGGAAGCGGGTCCGGGGCCAGCGCCGCCGCCATGCCCGCATCGACGCGGAAGATCGAAAAATCCGGCGTCGTCTCGATGGGTCGAAACGGGAGCCCGATGCCGCTCAGTCGGTCCCGTGTGGCGTCGTACAGCGCCGCGTCCCACCCCGTCATGAAGCCGGGTCCGCCGGTGAGCGGACGTCGATTGAGTATCACGTAGTCCACCGCGTAGCGCCGGCAGCCCTCGACCGCGCGCACGGCATCCCCGCAGGGCGAGAGCACGTCGCGCACCGCTTCCAGACGATCGAGCGCGAAGCGGTCGCGCGGATTGGCGTGCTGCTCGTAGAGCGCGACGAACCGGTGCGAGCCGTACGCGTTCAGCAGGTACGCCGTCGCCGGATCCGACAGCACGGTGGAGTTGGCGGGCAGCGTCTCGGCAGAGCGGATCAACGCCTGCGTCGCCTCGTCCATCCCCGGGGGGCGATGCCACGCGTCGGCACGCGTTGCATCGAGTGCCGGCCGTACGAAGGCCAGTGCCCACGCCGCCAGGGCCGCGGTGGCCGCGATGCGCACCCACCATCGCCCCCCCCTCGCCACCGCCGCCACCGCCGCCACGACGATGGCGCTGGCGGCAAGAACCGGCGCATTCAGCAGTGCGCGGAACACCATGTAACTTCCCTTCGCGAAGAGTGCCGTCGCCAAGGGAGGAACGAACGCGATGCACACCGGGACGATCGCCAAAGCCAACACGGCACGCGCGTCGCAGCCCCGTCGTAGAGCCACCGCGAGAAGGGGAAGCAAGACCAGGCCCCCCAGGAAGACCATGCCGAACTGACGGAGAATCTCGAAGGGACTCGCCACGAAAAGACGGTCGCCGACGAACAGGACGCCCTGCACGTGCGAGTGCACGATGTTCGCGCCCGGGTTCGATAGTCCCACGCGCACCACTGCCGCGACGCCGGCCGCGGCCGTGAGGATGGCCGCGTCCCTGGTAGCGCGCCGGTAACCGAGCCCCATCCAGCGCGCGAACAAGGCCAGGCTAGCCGCGAACACCGCGGTATGGAACGCCACCCCGACGTGCACCAAGACTCCGCAGAACGAGAGTGCCGCGGCCGCGAGCGCGCGCCGCCGGCGCAGCGGTGCGGGCTCATCGCGGCCGCACAAGACCAGCGAGGCTACCACCCAGAACCACGCCGCGGCCAGGGACTGTCCGTACGCGGACGCCGCCGCGAGTTGGAAGGCGGTGCCGCCGTAGGACAGCATGAAAAGCGCGACGCACACCAACAGTGTCTCGCGCCGCGGCAGCAGTGCCCGCGAGAAGGCCACGAACGCCAGCACGACGGCTGGATACAGGACCAGCGGCAGCATCGACCACACGACGACGGGATTCGCGCCGGAGAGGCTCGCGATCCAGGCGACGGTCGCGTGCAACGCGCCCTTGCGAGGATCGGGTGGCAAGGGCAGGTCGACGCCGACCGGCAGCGCGAGCGGGCCGCCGGGCTGCATCGTGTCGTGATCGATCACGCGGCGCACGTATCCGACGTGATCGTACGCGTCCTCTTCGACACTGAAGTCGCCGCGCGACCACGCCGCGATCGCCACCAGCGCGGCCACCGTCCCGACCAGCAGTACGCCGCGCGCGAAGCGCGGGTGCGACGCGCGCAGCGTCGGTCCATCGCGTCGCCGCGCCCACGCGGAAAAGATCACCGTACCGTAGGCCAGGAGGAGAAACCACGTGAGCGCGTCCGCGTACACGGAGAAGCGCGCGCCCAAGAGGCGGAACGCTTCCGACCAGGCGGCGTGCAGCGAGAGCGCGAGGAAGAAGGCGAGCGCGGGAACCCCTGCGCCGGTGACGAACCGGCGCGCCAGCGGCGCGCACAGGATGGCCGGGACCACCCAACCCCCGAACACAAGCAGCGCGACCCGCGCCTCCGGCGACAGCGCGCCCGCGAACCCCGCCGCGGGTATGCCCACCGCGGCCAGCCCCGCGAGCGCCGCGAGGGCTCGAACGCGCCTTTCCCCGGTCACGAGAAGCGTTTCTTCACCAGGAAAAACAGGTTGTGGAAACCGTCGCGCCACTTGTTCAACTTCACTTCACCGACGCGCGGACGGTAGTCGACGGCGTATTCGCCGAAGCGAACCTCGGGATGACGAATCGCCTCGATCTTGATCTCCTCGGAGAAGGCCATGCCGTCGCTGTTGACGCGCAGCTTCGGATACACCGCGCTCTTGAACACCCACATGCCCGACTGCGAATCGCGCACCGGTCTTCCGAACAGCATTGCCATGCCGATGGTCAAAATGCCGTTGCCGACCTTGTTCGAGAAGTTCATCGCCTTCGGATTCTTGAGCGGAAAACGCGAGGCATTCAGGAAGTCGAGTTTTTGGTCGATCAACTGATCGACCAACTCCGGAATCTGATCGGCCGGGTAGGTGCCGTCGCCGTCGAGGGTCACGGTGACGTCCCCGGTCGCGGCCGGCAACCCAGCCTGGTAGGCGGCGCCATATCCCTTGCGCGTCTGGCGCACCACGCGCGCGCCCAAGGACTGCGCCACCTCGGCGGTGCGGTCGGTGCTGTTGTTGTCGACCACGACCACCTCGTCGACGCACATCGGCAGTTGGCCCATGGTGTAGCGAACGCCGTCCTCTTCGTTGTAACACGGAATGACGACGCTGATCTTGAGTCCGCGATGCATGAGACCTCCTATTGCCCATTCTTGCGCGTGCCGGGTGCCGCCAAGAGCGCCACCACCGCCGCCGCTCCCGGAACCGGAAGCCTGGCGATCATATCGATTTCGTCCTCGCCCAGCACGCGCGCCCACCGGTATCCGATGACCACCGCGACCGCCCCCACACACGCCGCCGCGAGGAGCCCGGCACCACCCGTCCACAGCGAGAGCACCGGCGCCATGACCACGAGCGGTGCTGCGCCGAGGAAGCAGCGCCCGATGTACGCGAGCGGAATGCGTACTCCCGGCTCGAAGCGCCGCACCGCGACGTAGTAGAGCACCGGCTGCAAGAGTATCGCGATGGCGACCGGAACGATGGCGCCGTACACGCCGAACTTCGGTATCAGCGCGAGGTCCAGACCAACGTTGAGAACGGCGAGGAACACGTAGATTAGCAGATTGACGTGCGTCTGTTCCAGCACGTAGAGCGCCATCGACAGCGGCGTCGACAGGAAAGACACCGTGAAGATGACGAAGAAGAGCTGCGTGGGTACCGCGGCCGGCTGCATGGCGGGTCCGTACAAGACTTCCACGAAGCGCCCCCCCGCTACCGCGCCCGCCACGCAAATGGGAGCGCACAGCGCGAACAGCATGCGGAAGTACTTGCTCACGGCACGGCGCAAGCTCTCGCGATCGCGCGCGAACGCTTCCGACATCCCGGCCATCACCAGCGGCCACACCGTGCCGGGCACGAACTCGAGTACCGTTTGCGGCAGTCGGTAGGCGGCGTCGAAGTAACCGGTCTCTTCCGCGCTTCGAAAATGGGCGAGCAGCAGCGTCTCGGACTGCCGCCACACGACCAGGTTGAGCACGCCCACCGCGGCGAACGGAAGCGAGTAGCGCAGGACGCGCGCGCGCGTCACCGCCTGCGCCGGTGCCTCGGGAGGGGTCACGGCCGCGCCGAACTCCGTGGCCGCACGTACGCGTCCCCATACCATCGCGGTCGCCACCGCACTGCCCGCGGCGGCCGCACCCAGGACACCCACGACACCCCACCCGCGGTCGAACGCCACCAGCAGGCTCGCCGCGTACACCACATGGCTGGCCAGGCTCGCGATCGACAAACGCGCGGCGTCGTAGCTCGCGTTCAGGACGTGGGTGGCCACCGTGAACACGATCTCGAGCAGAGCCAGCACCACGGCGATCACCACGTAGAACCCAATGCCTTCGACGTGAAACAAGCGCTCCGTCGACGCTTGCGTCGCGTAGGCCAGCCCCACCAGTGCGAGCCATAACACCAGGTGGGTGGCGAACACGCCGCGCACCAGCGCGCGCGCCGCCCTGCGATCGTGCGCGACGCGCAGTACGGGAAGGTACTTGAGCACCGCCTGCCCCGTCCCCACGCCCGCGAGCAGCACCACGAACATCAGCACCGAGCGCAGCACGCTCAACACGCCGTAGTCGTGCTCGCCCAGCCCGCGCACGACGATGGCACTGGTGACGATCCCGAGCACCATGCGTCCCACGCGCGATAGCATGGTCCAGGCCATCGCGGTGCCGATCTTGGACGAGGTGGTCGTCAACGCGTCTCCCGCAGCACGCGCTCGAGGTAGGACTTGAAACCGAGCAAGGAGGCCGGCGCGGGTGCCCCGGCGTCGCTCAGAAAACACCCGCGGGAGTAGGCGTCGTCGGGGTGGTAGCCGTGCATCGCGGCGATGGGACTCGATCCCATGAAGCTCGGCACCACCAGGACGCCGGGATGCGCGAGCACGATCGCGTCCCCGTACTCACGCGCGGAAAACCAGCACCCGAGCCCGCGTAGTTCCTCGTCGGAGAGTCGGCGCCCGCCGTCGCCGAGTGCTTCGGCCGCGATGTCGACCGCCCCCGCGTCGCCCCACAGGCGCACCATGGTCGAGTCGAAGAACGCGAGGAAGTCGCGCCCCACACGCTTGCCCGCGCGCTCCAGGGCGCCCCACGGATCCACGACGCGTGTCACGTCGGTCATGCCGTGGTCGGACAGCACGATGGTGGCGAGTGCGACGCCGCGCGCGCGGGCCGCGCCGCGCATGGTGGAGAGAAACGACTGGTAGCGGCGCAAGCGCGCCGCCACCGACTCGTGGAAGATGCCCACGCGATGCATGAGCGCGTCGAGCTCGGCGGTGTACACGAACAGGACCTCATCGTCGCCCGAAAGCGCCTGCTCGGCGGCCGCGAGGTTGTCCTCCTCGCCGCTGCGGTAGTACCAGAGGCGGTAGCGGACACCCTCGCGGCGCATCCAATCGAATACCGTTTCCCGTGAGAGACCGCCGGGCTCGAAGGGGTCGCCCTTTTGCCCCAGGTCGAAACGATGCAGCAGGTGGAGCGGAATCTCGTAGAGGTCGTAGTATGCGCGCGCGCACGCACGCCGGTCGGCGAGTTGCCGGACCCAGCGCCGCGCGCGCCATTCGAGCGCGTGCGGCAACCGGGGAAACCGCTCGAGGAATGCAAACGAGCCGTGCGCCTCCGCGCGCTTGAACATCGACCACGAGCCGTGCTCCGCGGGCGTGGCACCCGAAAGCAGGCTCGGGATGGCGGCGGAGCTGTAGCCCAACACGGTGCCAAGCGGTGCGCGAACGGGAAACTCCTCGCCCCCGAAGCCGAAGCGCTGGACGATCTCCCAGCCGAGGGCATCCACCAAGAGCACGAGAACGACCGGGCGCGCCATGCGACTCCCTACGACACCGCGCGCAACGCGGCCCGGGCGCGCTCGTCCAGGCTTCCATCCGTACAGCCCAGGCGCGACGCGAGCCCCGCCACGTACGCCGTGTGAAACCGCAGCGCGGCGGTGGTTTCCCGCGCGCTCTCGGAGAAGGCGCGCGCGAGTGCGTGGGTGCGAAGTGCCGTCACCGGAGCCAGGCTCGCGAAGCGCCAGCCGATAATCGCCGCGGCCGCGAGCGAAAGGCCGGCTCGCCGCCGCAAACGCGCGAACTCACGATAATTCGCCATGGATTCGCCGCGATGGCAGCGCTTTGCCAGGAGCGAGGCCGCTCCCGTCGTTGCCGGCGTGTCCGAGTGCAGAAGCCGCGACGCCAAGGCCCACCAGGCGTCGGCCACCGTCGCCAGCACCGCCGTCTCGTCGAGGCGCGCGGAGGTGACTCCCAGACGAACCTGCTCGGCGTTCGCAATCGTCTCCAAGGTCGTCCGGTCGAGCGAGGCCGGAGCACGCTCGCGCAGAGCCGCCACCCGCGCCGCGATAGTGGGACGAAAGCTCCCGTCGACGATCAGATGCGCCGCCCCCACGTCGAGCACCACCTTGGCGGCGGTCGCCTGCGCTCGCCGCGGCGCGCGCGTCGCGTCCGCGACCGCGTCCAGGGCGTCCCAGGCCCGGTTCTCCAGCAGATACAGCGCCTCGGCCGGGGCCATGGCCGCCCTGGGTGCCGCGCGCAATGCGTCCAGAACGGCGCGGTCTCCATACAGCCACACGTGGTGCTCGGCCAGATCGACCGTGCCCGGCCGCACCGGCTGCGCCACGAGGTCGCCCAGCCGATACAACCCCATGTCGATTCCGCGATGGAAAACGACGGCGTCAGGCGCGCGCACGAGCTCGGCCGCGACCGCGGTCGCCACACGCCGAACCGCGTCCTCGTCGACGCTCTCGGACAGCACCACGTACACGTCGACGTCGGAATAGATCGCGAGCGCGCTTCCCTCCATCCCGGACCACACTTCGCCGCGTCCCAGGCTCCCGCCGGCGAACGCGGCTCGGATCGATCCACCCGGTGCGCGCGCCACCAGTTCGCGCACGGCGCCTTCGGCGCGTTCGTGCAAGATCTCGATCGCGGACTTCACGTGCAAATCGATTTCCGCTTTCGACCGACGAGCCTGAGGCGACGAAGCAGCGCGGCGCTAGAGCCGGCGGTAGATGAAGTCGGGGATGAAGTAGCGCTTGCGATTCAAAACCACGCCCAGCACGCGCCCGTTGAACTGCTCGATCAGATTGATCGAACGCTGCACGGTCTCGCGCTTGGTCTTGCCGCACAGGACCACCAGCACGACGCCGTCGACCAAGGGCGCAAGGGGCGGGGTCTCCGGCGACAACACGACGGGTGGCGCATCGATGATGATGGTATCGTAGTTCTTGAGGGCCTCTTCGCGCAGTCTCGGAAACACCTTCTCCAGGTAGATCTGGATCTTGGTGGGGTCGGCCTCGCCGACGCGCAGCACGTCGAACCCCTCGCCGGGGAGTCGCCGAACCAGGCCCGCGAGCGGGCGCGACTCGCCGAAGTAGTGGGTGAGCCCTTCACCGGCGCCCAGTCCCAACAGGTCGCCCAACGCCGGGCGGCGCGCATTGAGTTCGACCAGCAGCACGCGTTCGTGCCCGTGCAGCGAGAGAAGGCGACTGTAGGCGACCGCGAGCGTCGTCACGCCCTCGTCGTGCATGGCCGAGGTGAAGAGCAAGACGCGCTTGGTCCGCTGCTCGAGCCTCGCTTCCAATGAGTTGCGGAGAATCCCGAGCTCGCGCACGAGATCGCCCGGCAGGCCCTCCCCGCCCTCCGGCTCCACTTCGCGCAGCGGGACCGCGCGCGCCTCCTCGCGAGGCGCGCGGGCCTCGGGGCCGGACTCGACGCGCCGCATCTCCACGCGCTCCAGCGGCGCTTGCGGTTCCAATTCCGCGATCTTTCGTTTGCGCTCGGACTCCGCCCGGCGCAGCGCGTCGAACATCTTGCTCAATTCAACGCACCCCCGCCGGTGTTACTTCCGCCGCGAGCCGGCCCGACCGCCATTCCCAGTTCGTGCGCGCTCGCTGCCACCAGGTCGGACTCCG
>JAKEHA010000020.1 GCA_022615275.1 Candidatus Latescibacterota bacterium | reverse complement strand
GATCGTGGTCGGGCAGAGGACGAGGGTCTGGCGGCTGTTCAGCGCCACCGCGAAGGCCGCCCGTACCGCAACCTCGGTCTTGCCGAAGCCGACGTCGCCGCACACCAGGCGCTCCATCGGGTGCCGCGTCTCCAGGTCGTCCTTGATCTCGCGCGTCACACTGATTTGGTGCGGCGTCTCTTCGTAGGGGAAGGACGCTTCCAACTCGCGCTGCCACTGCGTGTCGGGCGGAAACGCCGGTGCCGTCGCGATCTCGCGCTCGGCGTACACGCGCAAGAGATCGCGCGCGACGTCTTCGATCGCCTTCTTCGCGCGCTCCTTGGTATTTTGCCAGCGCGAGCCCCCTAGCTTGTCGAGCTTTGGGGTCACGCCTTCGCGGCCGATGTACTTCTCGACCAGATGAATCTGATCGAGCGGGACGAAGATGCGGTCGCCGCCGTCGAAGCGCACGGTCAGACACTCGGTGGCGCCGTCGTCGGCGTCGATTTTCTCCAGGCCGACGAAACGCCCGATGCCATAGTCGACGTGGACCACGTAGTCGCCGCCCTGCAGGCTGTCGGTCCGCACCGTCGTGGTGCGTCGCTTCGCGCGTTTCTTGCGCGGGCGCGCGAGCATGCGATTGAAAATCTGGTGGTCGGTGAGGATCGCGAGACCGGCCTGCTCCCAGATGAAGCCGCTCGCGATCCATCCCACCGGGAGATGCACCAACAGTTCGTCTTCGCCCAGCATGTCGGCCAGACGGTCGCGCTGGGTGGGTGTCTCCGAGTAGATCGACACATCGACGCCTTTGGCACCGAGGCCCTTGATCTGTTTCAAGAGCGGGTCGAGTTTGCCAATCACGCTTGGGTGCGAGGTGGTTTGAAATCCCACGGAGGCTTCGTCGTCGTGCGGGGACGCGAGCGCATCAGTTTTCGGCGCGGTGTCTGGCAGGGACGCGCTCGCGATCAATGCCCAATGGATCACGACCGGCGCCGCGTGCGCGCGCACGTGGTCGATCGGGTGCACGTAGTCCGCGAGTGCCAGCGGCGGGAACTCGTCCTCGGCGCGTTGCGCGTTGCGCGCGAAGTCGCGCGCCAGGTTGGCGAGCGCGCGGTTGGTGCCTTCGCCGTCGACGAACCACACGATGGGCGGCTCGTCGAAGAACTCCAGCAGTGAACCCGTCATGCCCAGCGCGGGCGCGTAGCGCCGCCACACGTACGACGAGCGCGAGTGCTCGGCTTCGTCCGCGATGCGGTCGATGAGATCCGCGGCGAAGCCGCGGTCACCCAAGTAGGAACGAAGGTGCTGGACCGCATGAAGGTCTAGCGGAACACTGCCGGCAGGTAGAATCGTGCACGATTGCAGTGCTTCGACCGACCGCTGTGTCTCGAGGTCGAACGACCGAATCGACGCGACCTCGTCGCCGTCGAGCTCCACCCGCGCCGGGTAGTCCCAGGCCGGATCGAACACGTCGACGATGGCGCCGCGCACCGCGAACTGCCCGGCTTCCTCGATCACGGTGACGCCGTCATAGCCCATGTCGGCCAGGTGCTCGCGAAGCGCATCCAAGTCCAGCGTGTCGCCGGTTTGCACCACGCGCTGGTGCGAGGCGAGCTGCGCGCGCGGGATGGTCTTCTCGATGAACCCCAGCACACTCGTGACGACCACGTCGGCGGCGCCGTTGAGGATCTTCAACAGGCTTTCGTTGCGATCCCCGCCGGCCGCGAGATTTTCTCTCAACTCGAAGCGGTGCGGCGCCACCGCGCGCTCCGGAAAGTGGACCACGCTGCCGTTGGAGAGCGTACGGAAGTCCGAGGCCGCGTCCTGCGCGGCTTCGTCGTCGGGGTATATCAACAGAATGCTTCGCCCCAGCGACTGTCGAATGGCCTCGGCGAGAAGAACGGGCGACGAGCCCTTCAATCCCGAGACATGGACGCGGCGCCGCGCGCCCTCGTCGAGAGCGGCCCGGAGCGAGCTGGTTTCGGGGATGCGTCGGACGTTGTCGATCAAAATCGGTTCGTACTCGGGTGTGGAAGGGTCACTGCCGGGCGAGGAGATTCATCGCGTCCAAGCGCTTCACGACGGCGGTCGCCCAGAACCGGTTGAAGTCACCGTTAAAGTGACGACCGCTGTGCGGGTTGTCAATGGGCCCGGTGAAATCACCGGGATTCGGGATCGCTTCCGTGACGATCGCGCGACAGCCCGCGAACGCGGCGGACTGACGCGCAAGGTCGGAAACCTGCTCGACGTACCATTCCGGCGTCGTGGCGATGAAGGTGTGGACCACGACCACGCCGCGCGTCGCCGCCACGTCGTGAATGCAATGGAGCGCCTCGAGCATGAGATCGTGTTGCACCTTGGTGAACGCTTTCCGCCGCGCGAGGCTGTCCGGGCTGACGTCTTTCTTCACCGTGGCCGCATCGAACACCACCACGCGCCCCTCGAACGAGAGCTCCTCCGGGATGCCCGCGACGGCTTGCGTGCGCCGAAAAGCCCAGAGCAAGTCCTGGGCGAAGGGCTCCTTCCCGACGGCGGCCACTTGTGTTTGCGATTTCTTCCTCGCCTCGATCGCATAGCGAATCAGATTCACCACGTGAAATCGGCTTCGCTCTTTTTGTATCGTCTCGGTGGGCCAGGTGCCCAGGTGGTAGCCGATGTTTCGATAATTGTCCGTGACGTCGTTGACCGAGTGTTGGACGAGTATCAGGCGCGGCTTGGCGGCGGGGTGCTTGCGAAAGAAGCCCGCTAGGCGATCGCAATTCTGGAAGGTGCCGTACCCCCCCACGCCGAGATTCACGACTCGCAGCGCCCCGCTCGAACGCGCCGTCAGCATTGTGTCCAGGTACGACGCGAACGACTGATCGGTCGCCACACCCCACCCGAAGGCATACGAATCGCCGCACAGGACGACCAACTCCTTCGAATAGTCGACTTCGCCGGCGGTGCCCAGCCGGTAACCGTCGGCGTCGGTGCGGATCGCGATCTGGAAGTCGGGTCCGTAGAACACATGGTCGAGGTCGGGCGCCGGCTTCCAACCCAAGATGTTATCGGCGGTGTAGAAACCCGGGCGGGGCCCGAATTTGTCGCCGTAACGGACGCGCACCACGAGTTCGACCGCGGCGATGCAGACCAGAATGGTCGCAACCACCAGCAGGGCGACCTTGCCCGCGTTCCCGAGAGATCGCGCCATGCGAGCAGTATACCCCGTACGATCGATCTCAGGGGCGGCAACGCGGCGGCGTGTGCTACGCCCTCCTCCCCAGCACCGATTCCGCGACCAGTGCCGCCACCGCGAACAGGAGAAACGCGGCGAAGACCTCGCGGCCTTCCTTTGCTTCGCGCAGCTCGGTGCGGAACGATTCGCCCGCGTGCACGACGCTGACCGACTTGGGCCGCTTTTCGGCGAGGCTGGAGACGGCGAGGTTGGACTCGCGCGTGTCGACGTTGACCGCGACCTCGGCCACGCGCGTGGTGTCGCGATACAGTCGATAGAAGCCGGGGCGGGCGGGCCGGTCGAAGCCGACCTGTACTTCGCCGGCGCTGCGCTCGCCGACGGCGGGCTGCAGCGATTCGCCCGCGGGGTCGCGAATGGCGAGCTGCGATTCGTCGAGGCCGGTCTGCGACACGGTGAAGGCGATCGGCGATCCGACCGGGTGTTCGTCGGCGCCGGGCGCCTCCCCCGAGGAGGCGAGGTACGACACCGACGTGTGCACGAGCGGCAGGAACATGGGCGAAAGCGGGATGTCGCCGGTCGCGAGGTCGGGTGCGGCGGCGAACACGAGCACGCGACCGCGGCCGCGCACGCACTCCCACACCGCGGGGTCGCCGCCGCCGACGTACGCGAGCGCGGAGTCGGGGGCGACACCGCGCGCCGACGTGTACGCGCGCACACGCGCGCGGGAGAGCAACTCCAGCTCGTCTTTGGTGAACAGGCTGAAGACGGCGTGTCCTTTCTCGAAGGACGTGAACGCGGCGCGCGACTCGGCACCCTTCTCCGCCCCGCCGCGAATGCCGGCCAGCGCGCGAAACGCCGCGTCGTTCAGGATCGCGGGCGCGGCGTTGCCGAGAAACACCAGCAGTCCGCCGCCGCGGCGTACGTGCCGCTCCAACAAGACCATGCGCTTGGGTTCGATGCCCAGCGGGTCGACCCATACCACCACGCCGTTTCCCGGCAGCGCGGACGCGGTGACGTCGCGCTCGTCGATCACACGCACCGCGAACTCCCCTTCCGACGTCCCTCTGGGATTCAGCGCCTTCTCGACGTAGAACACCGACGGCACAGGCGCATCCGCGCTGGCGGCGCGGCGGCGCCCCGTGATCACGGTGACGGGAATCGTGTTGGAGACTTCGATCTGGAAGAAACGGTCGTCGTCGATGGGCAAGCGGTCGCGGTTCTTGGCCACGCGCCCGTGGTAGCGCCCCGGCTCGGCCAAGGAGAGCGGGAACGTCACCGTCTGCGACGCGCTCGGCGCCAGCTCGACCATCTGCTCGGCCTTGCGATCGCCGTCCACGACGATCTCGAGCGGGACGCTGGCGTGGGATTGACGCGCGTAATTGGTGGCAGTGACGGTCACCTTGACCACCTCGCCCGGGCGCAGGAGCTTGCGCGGCACGCCCACGCGGTCGATGCTCACGTTGTCCACGTCCTCGTCGTACACCGGAATGAAATAGACGCGCACGTTGGCGGGTACATTCGCCTCGTCGACCAGCGCGGAGTCTTCGCTGGCGCGAAAGTCGGAGACGACGAAGACCTCGCCGCCTTCGACGTCGCTCTTGGCGATCAATTCGAGCGAACGATCGATGGCGGCCCGAATGGACGTGGTCTCGCTGGAAAGAGCAACTCGGTCGATGGCGCTCTTGACCACGCCCTTGTTGCGCGTCCCCTGCTCGAGCAACGCCTCCGCCGTCTTGGAGAACGCAATCACGTTGATCGCGTCGCTCCCGCCCGCCTCGTCCACGATGTCGCCTGCGATCGCCTTGGCCGCGTCGAATGCGGTCCCGGTCTCCATCGCGGCGCCCATGCTGTAGCTCGCGTCCAGGCACACGACGACGTTCTTGGGTACCGAACCCGCGAAGAGAAGCCCCGTGCGCAGCGTGGGACGCGCGAACGCGAACACCAGCGCGAGGATTGCGAGCGTGCGCAGAATCAAGATGAGAATACGCCGCAGGTTGATGCGGCGCATGCGCTGCTTGTTGACCT
>JAKEHA010000163.1 GCA_022615275.1 Candidatus Latescibacterota bacterium | reverse complement strand
GAGCGACAGGTTGACCAAGCGATCGTAGAATTCGTACATGCGCTCGCCGCGCAGCGTCACCTTGCAGCCGATGGGCATACCCTCGCGCAGTTTGAACGCCGCGACCGAGATGCGGGCGCGGTTCAGGCGCGGCCTCTGCCCCGTGATCAGACTGAGGTCGGCCATGGCCGCGTCTACCAGTTTGCCGTTCGTGACCGCCTCGCCCACGCCCATGTTGACCACGATTCTCTTCAGCTGCGGGACTTCCAAAGGGTTGGTGAACCCGAAGTCCTTCTTCAGGGCCGGAACGACTTCCTTGTTATAGAACTCTTTGAGTCTGGCCATTGCTACTCACCCGTGATCATTTCTTCGCACGAACTGCACACGCGGACCTTCTTGCCGCTCGCGAGCTGGCCCGTGCGCGTACGCGTCGGCTTGCCGCACTTGGGACACACCAGCATGACGCTGGAGATGTGGACCGACGCTTCCTTCTCGATGATGCCGCCCGGCTGCTGGGCCGAGCGCGCCTTGGTGTGCCGCTTGACCATGCGGATCTTCTCCACGATCACGCGGTCCTTTTCGACCAAGACTTTAATGACCTTTCCGGTCTTGCCCTTGTAGTTGCCGGAGATCACTTTCACCGTATCGTTCTTGACGATGCTTCTCATGGTTCTCCCGCGCTCACAGCACTTCGGGTGCGAGCGAGATGATCTTCATGAACTTCTTCTCGCGAAGTTCGCGCGCCACCGGGCCGAAGATGCGGGTCCCGATGGGCTCCTGGTTGTCGTTTATGATGACGGCCGCGTTCTCGTCGAAACGAATGAACGTCCCGTCCTCGCGGCGCATCTCCTTCTTGGTGCGGACGACGACCGCCTTCGCCACCTGCCCCTTCTTCACCATTCCCCCCGGGATCGCCATCTTGACCGAAACCGAGATGATGTCGCCGATGGCGGCGCTGTTCTTCTTCGTCGGACCGACCACCTGGATGCACTGCAAACTCTTCGCACCCGAGTTGTCGGCGACCTGAAGCATTGTCCGCATCTTGATCATAATTTACCTGCCGCGTTCCATTTCTAGAGCGAACGGATCACTTCGCCCGTTCGAGCACTTCGATCAGCCGCCAGCGCTTGGTCTTGCTCAAGGGGCGCGTCGACATGACGAGCACCTTGTCGCCGATGCCGGCCTTGTTCTCCTCGTCGTGCGCGTAGAGCTTGGTGGTGCGCTTGATGTACTTGCCGTACTGCGCGTGCTTGACCAGACGCTCCACCGTTACGACGATGGTCTTGTTCATCTTATTGCTATGGACGACACCGACGAACGTCTTGCGTCCCGTCGGCCTCGCCTCTGTCTTCATTTCGGTCATCGATATACCTGCTTGCATCCGCGCGAGGGCCTACTTGGCGCTCGTCTGCTTCTGCCGAATGATCGTCTTGGCGCGGGCGATTTGCCTGCGCAACGCGCGCACCTTCATGGGATCGTCGAGCTGGCGCAGCACGTGCTTCAAGCGCAGTCCCGACAACTCGTCGAGCAGTCCGTCGTGGTGCGACGTGAGCTCGTCGACGGTCATGTTTCTCATCTCGAGCGGCTTCATCGCTACTCCTCCACGTTGCGCTGCACGAACTTGGTCTTGCACGGGAGCTTGGACGCGGCCAGCTCGAGCGCGCGGCGAGCGACGTCGGCGGAGACGCCTTCGAGCTCGAACAACACGCGCCCCGGCTTGACCACCGCGACCCAGTACTCGGGGTTGCCCTTTCCTTTACCCATGCGCGTCTCAGCCGGCTTCACGGTCACCGGCTTGTCGGGAAACACGCGAATCCAGAGCTTGCCCACGCGCTTGATGTGGCGCGTGATGGCGACGCGCGCAGCTTCGATCTGGCGGTTGGTGATCCACTGCGGCTCCATCGCCTTCAAGCCGTACTCACCGAAGGCAATGGTGGCGCCGCGCGTGGCCTGACCGCCCATGCGGCCGCGCTGCTGCTTCCTGTGCTTTACGCGCTTCGGCATCAACATGGCTAGCGTCCTCCCTCCGCCGCTTTGGCGAGGTTCTTTTTGAACTCGTCGGGGAAGATCTCGCCCTTGTAGATCCACACTTTCACGCCCACGCAACCGAAGGTGGTGTGGGCGGTCCAGCGCGCGAAATCGATGTCCGCGCGCAGCGTGTGCAGCGGCACGCGACCCTCGTGGTACCCCTCGCGGCGCGCAATCTCGGCGCCGCCCAAGCGGCCCGAGCACTGCACCTTGATGCCCTGCGCGCCCATGCGCATGGCCGACGCGATCGTCTTCTTCATGGCGCGGCGGAACGCGACGCGCTGCTGCAGTTGTAGAGCGATGTGCTCGGCGACGAGCTGGGCATTGAGCTCCGGCTTCTTGACGTCCTTGATGTTGATCTGGACCTCGCGGCCGCAGCGCTGCTTGAGTTCCTCGCGCAGCTGGTCGACCTCGGAGCCCTTGCGGCCGATCACCATACCGGGGCGCGCGGTATAGATGTTGACCGTCGCCTTACCGCCCGAACGCTCGATCTCGATGCGCGCCACGCCGGCCTTGAACAAGCGGCGCTTGACGTAGCTGCGCACCTTGATGTCCTCGTCGAGCCACTTCGAGTATTCCTTCGAGGAGAACCATCGGGAATCCCACGTGCGGTTGATCCCGAGTCGGAGGCCGACTGGATTCGTCTTCTGTCCCATTTACTTGGACCTCCGCGCCGGCGTCGGCTCACTCATCTTCTTTTCCTCCAGGAGGGTCACGATGACCTTGATGTGGCTGCTGCGCTTGCGGATCCGATAGGCACGGCCCTGCGCGCGCGGGCGGATCCGATACATGGTGCGACCCTCGTCGATGAGGATCGATTTGACGACCATGTCTTCCGCCGATACGGAACCGCCGTGCTTGACCACGAGGTTGTGCATCGCGGACTGGATGGTCTTGCGAACCGCCGCCGACGCCGCGCGCTTGGTGAAGCGAAGCGTCGTGAGCGCGCTATCCACCTTCTGCCCGCGCACCAAGTCGGCGAGCTGGCGCACTTTGCGCGGCGGGTAGCCGACGTGCTTGGAAACTGCGAACGCGTCCATCATTCCGTCCTTGAAAGGTCGCGAAGCGGCGGGGCTACGCGCCCGGCTTCTTCGCCGCCTTCTCTTCCTTGGTCTTGAAGGTGTGGCCGCGGAACGTCCGCGTCAGCGAGAACTCGCCGACCTTGTGCCCCACCATGTTCTCGGTCACGTAGACCGGGATGAACTGCTTGCCGTTGTGAACCGCGAGCGTGTGGCCCACCATCTCGGGCGAAATCGTCGAACGACGCGCCCAGGTCTTGATCACGCGCTTCTCACCCGTCTGATTGAGCGACGTGATCCTGCCCAGCAAGTTCTCGTCGATGTACGGGCCCTTCTTTGTGCTTCTCGGCATGTCGGTTCCTTATTTCTTCTCGGTCAGCTTGTTGACGCGACGACGAACGATCAGTCGCGTGCTCGGCTTCTTGCGCTTGCGCGTCTTGCGCCCGTCGGGCAGACCCCACGGACTGCAGCCCGGACGGCCGCCGCTCGACTTACCCTCGCCGCCGCCCAGCGGGTGGTCGACCGGGTTCATGGCGACACCGCGCACCTGCGGGCGCTTGCCCAGCCAGCGCGTGCGGCCCGCCTTGCCCGACACCACGTTCTCGTGGTCGAGGTTGCCGACTTGGCCGACACTCGCGTAGCACTCCTTGCGCACCATCCGCATTTCGCCGGACGGCAACCGCAGCGTCGCGTAGTCGCCTTCCTTCGCCATCAACTGCGCGAAGGAACCGGCCGAGCGCACCATTTGTCCGCCCTTGCCCGCCACCAGCTCGACGTTGTGCACCATGGTGCCGACCGGCACCTTCTCGAGCGGCAGCGCGTTGCCCGGCTTGATGTCCGCCTCGGGGCCGGCCAGGATGCGGTCGCCCACCTTGAGCTCGTTGGGCGCGATGATGTAGCTCTTCTCGCCGTCCGCGTAGTGCAAGAGCGCGATGCGCGACGTGCGGTTCGGGTCGTACTCGATCGCCGCCACCGCGGCCGGAATTCCGCGCTTCCTGCGCTTGAAGTCGACGATGCGGTACAGGCGCTTGTGGCCGCCGCCACGACGGCGCGAGGTCTGGCGCCCGACGTTGTTGCGACCGCCGCTCTTGCCGAGCGACTCGGTCAGCGACTTCTCCGGCGTCGACTTCGTGATCTCCACGAAGTCGGAGACGGTGCGGTAGCGCAGCGTCGGCGTGATCGGATTGAACTTTTTGATCCCCATCGCGATCCTTCCCTAGACGAGGTCGAAGGCCTCGATGTTCTGGCCCTCGGCCAGGGTCACGTACGCCTTCTTCCACGACGAGCGCAGGCCGCTGTAGCGTCCCGAGCGGTTCATCGCCACCGACTTCTTCCCGCCGTACACGGCGGTGCGTACGTCCTTGACCTTCACGTTGAACATCTTCTCCACCGCTTCCTTGATCTCGCGCTTGTTGGCCTTGCGGTTGACGCGGAACACGTAGCGGTTCTTGAGCTCTTTCATCTCGGCGCCCTTCTCGGTGAGCATCGGGCGCTCGATCACGAAACGAATGTCGCGCTCTCTCATGACGCGTACACCTCTTCCATGCGACGCAGCGCGTCGCTGGTGACGACGATCTTGTCGGCCCACACCACGTCGTAGGTGTTGACCTTGTCGGCCGCGGTCAGGCGCACGCCGGCCACGTTACGCGCCGACTTCAATACTGCCTCGCTGGCCCTGTCGAGCACGATCAGTGTCTTCTTGCGCGGGTACGCTTCCATGCTCTTGAGCACGGCGGCGAACGCCTTGGTCTTGGGTACTTCGAACGCGAGCGACTTGATCACCAGCACGTTGCCTTCCAGGGCGCGGCTGGTGAGCGACGACTTGAGCGCCACGCGCTTGACCTTCTTGTTGAGCTTCAAACGGTGGTCGCGCGGGTGCGGTCCGAACACGGTGCCGCCGCCGCGCCACAACGGCGAGCGAATGGTGCCGGCGCGCGCGCGGCCGGTGCCCTTCTGCTTCCACGGCTTCTTGCCGCCGCCGCGCACGTCCGAGCGCTCTTTGGTATTGACGGTGCCTTGCCGCTGGTTCGCGAGGTACGCGACCACGGCCTCGTGTACGGCGAACGGATTGACCTCGGCCTCGAAGATGCTCTTCGGGAGGTCGACCGTGCCCGCGCGCGAGCCGTCTTTCTCGAAGCAATTCGCCTTCGCCATGTTGCTACCCCTGTCCTACTTCGCGTCCGAGCGAACGAACACGATGCCGTTGTTCGCGCCCGGGATAGCGCCCTTGATGAAGAGCAGGTTGTTCTCGGCGTCGATCTGGACCAGCGTCAGGTTGCGCGTGGTGCGCTTGACCCCGCCCATGCGCCCGGGCATGCGCTTGCCCGGAAACGTGCGCGACGGAAACGCCGACGCGCCCACCGATCCGGGCTCGCGATAGTTCTTGTTACCGTGCGTCTTGCGGCCGCGCTGGAAGTTGTGCCGCTTGATGGTGCCGGCGAAGCCGCGTCCCTTGGACGTGCCCGTCACGTGCACGATCTTGGTGCCTTCGAACACTTTGACGTCGATCGTCTCGCCGACCTTGAACGGGCTGACGTCGTCGACGCGAATCTCTCGCAGCACGCGACGCGGGCCGACGTTGGCCTTCTTGAGATGGCCGACCTCGGCTTTGGTCATGCGCGACTCGCGCGTCTCATCGAAACCGATCTGGATGGCCGTGTAGCCCTCTTTGTCCTTGGTCTTCACCTGGACGATCGCGCACGGACCGGCTTCGATCACGGAAACCGGCACGACCTTGCCGGATTCCTCGAAGATCTGGGTCATTCCGAGTTTTCTACCGATGAGCATCATTTCGTTTTTCTCCAGGGTTGCCAGCGCGGGCTTTCGATGGCCCGACGCGATTTCCGCAGCGCGATACGACACGATATTGCGTCTCGCGCGAGGACCTGAGCGGAGGGCCGCGAAAGCCCGCGCTCAACAGCAACTACGTCTTAATCTCGATATCGACTCCCGCCGGCAGCACGAGCTTGGTCAGATCGTCGATCGTCTGCTGCGTCGTGTGCGTCAGGTCGATCAGCCGCTTGTGGATACGAATCTCGAACTGCTCGCGCGACTTCTTGTTGACGTGCGGCGAGCGCAAGACCGTGTACACCGAGCGTCGCGTCGGAAGCGGGATCGGCCCGATGACGCGGGCACCCGTGCGTCGCGCCGTGCGGACGATGTCGTCCGTCGTGCGGTCCAGCGTCGCGTGCTCGTACGCCTTCAGCTTGATTCTGATTCTTTGGCCTTCCAACGGTGCTCCTCTCTCGCGTTACTTGATGATCTCGACCACGACGCCGGCACCCACGGTGCGGCCGCCCTCGCGGATCGCGAAACGAAGCTCTTTCTCCATCGCGATCGGCGTGATCAACTCGATCTCCATCTCGATGTTGTCCCCCGGCATCACCATCTCCGTCCCTCCCGGCAACGTCGCCACTCCCGTCACGTCCGTCGTCCGAAAGTAGAACTGCGGCCGGTACCCGTTGAAAAACGGCGTGTGCCGCCCGCCCTGGTTCACCGCCCTGGCGCTCTGGTTCGTCGGCGGCACCTACCATACTGGCGGCTTCTTTCCCGAACGGCATTCCTTGTGGACGGGGTTCGGTGCCGGAACGCCGGACGAGGGCGAGGTGCCGCCCT
>JAKEHA010000162.1 GCA_022615275.1 Candidatus Latescibacterota bacterium | reverse complement strand
GTGCTACATGGACGGCGCCAACATGAACGCGCTCATGGGGCAGGCGCGCCCGGGCGACTTCGGGTTCGACATGATGCACTTCAACCTGCACAAGACCTTCTCGACCCCGCACGGCGGGGGCGGGCCGGGCTCGGGGCCGGTGGCGGTGCGCTCGCACCTGGAGCCGTTTCTTCCCACCCCGCGCGTGGTCGAGAAAGACGGCGTGTTCCATCTGGAGTACCAGCGCCCGAAGAGCATCGGCGCGCTGCACTCGTTCTTCGGGAACTTCGGCATCTACCTGCGCGCGTACACGTACATCGCGCGCCTGGGTTCCGACGGCATCCGCCGCGCCAGCTCGACCGCCATTCTCAACGCGAATTACCTCGCCAAGCGCGTCTCCCCGCGGTTTCCGATCCCGTACGGCGAGCGCTGCATGCACGAGTTCGTCGCGACCGGCGAACCGTTGAAGAAGCACGGGGTCAAGACGCTCGACGTCGCCAAGCGGCTGCTCGATTTCGGCTTCTACGCCCCCACCATCTATTTCCCGCTGGTGGTGCCGGAAGCACTCATGGTCGAGCCGACCGAGACTGAGAGCAAGGAGACGCTGGATCGCTTCGCGGAAGCGATGCTGCAAATCGCGAAGGAAGCGGTCGAGACCCCCGACGTGCTGACGTCCGCGCCCACGCGCACGCCGGTACGCCGCGTCGACGAAGCGACCGCGAATCGCAACCCGGTCATCACGGTACCGTTGGATTCGTAGGAGGACATGGGCTCGTTCCTCGCTCGCCGCGCCCTGCAAGCCGTTCTCCTCGTCGCGATCACGCTGACGCTCACCTTCGTTCTGCTCCACGCCGCCCCCGGCGACCCGCTCGCGCGCTACGTCGATCCGAGCATCGATCCGGCGGACGTCGAGCGCATTCGTCATTCGCTCGGGCTCGACCGCCCGCTGCACATACGCTACTTCCAGTGGGCGAAGGCGTTCGTCGTCGGCGACTTCGGCCAGAGCCTCGCGCACCATCGCCCCGTGCGCGACGTGCTCGCCGAGACCATCCCGCGCACGCTCCTCTTGACGTCGTTCGCGCTCACCGTGCAGCTCATGCTCGGCGTCCTGGTCGGGACGCTGGCCGCACGCCACCGCCGCCGCGCCGTCGATCGCGTGCTTTCGTTTTCGGTCATTTTCCTCTACGCCGTCCCGCCGTTCTACCTCGCCTACCTGCTGATCGAAGCCTTTGCCGTCGGACGAGCGTGGTTGCCCACGTCGGGCATTGCGACCCCGGGCATCGACGCCGCCGGCGCGGCCCTGCTGTGGGACCGCGCGCGCCACCTGGTGCTGCCCGCGGTGGTGCTCGGGCTGGCCAGTGCGGCCAGCTTCGCGCGCTTCGCTCGCGGCAGCATGGTCGACGCACTCGCCGAGGATTACGTGCGCACCGCGCGCGCCAAGGGATTGCCCGAGTCGCGCGTGGTGTGGCGGCACGCGTTTCGAAACGCCCTCGGCGTGCTCATCACGCTCGCCGGGTTGAGCGTGCCGCTGCTCCTGGGTGGCGCGGTCGTGGTGGAGACGGTGTTCGCGTGGCCGGGGATGGGATCGCTCTTGGTGGAGTCGATCTACGCGCGCGACTACCCGGTGGTACTGGCGATTAACTTCGTCGGTGCCTGCATGGTGATCGGCGGAAATTTCCTAGCGGATGCGGCCACGGTGCGCGCCGACCCGCGCGCTACACTCGAAGGAGGCGCACCGTGACGGGCCGGATGGGACCGCCGGGCGCCTCCTTGGTGTCCGGACGCCGCGCTGCGTGGGTGCCGTTCGCGAGCGCGCCCGGCCGGCGGGGCGTTGGCGCCGTTCTTGCAGCGGTCCTCTGTGCTTACACCGCCGTCGTATTGGTTCGGTTCGGGGAGGCGGTCCGCTTGCCGCTCGCGGAGAAAGCAGTCGTGGCGGCCGGGTGGATACTGTTGTTCGCGGGTGCCGTCGCGAGTGCGCGGACGGTGGCGAGGCTGCGACGACGATTCGACACGGACGCGGTCATGACGATGGCGCTGTGTGTGCTCGTGACGATGGCGGCGGCGGCGGTCTTGGCACCGCTCGTCGTCGGGCACGATCCGGCCGACGTCGCCCCCGCCACGCGCTACGACGCCCCGAGCACCGCGCACCCGATGGGGACCGACCGCTTCGGCCGCGACGTGTGGTCGCGCGTGGTCCACGGGGGACGCGCGTCCTTCGGCGTGTGCGCGTTGTCGGTGGCACTCGCGGTCGCGATGGGAACGCTTTTCGGCGCGGTCTCGGGCATGGCGCCGCGCCGGATCGACGATGCCATGATGCGCACGGTCGACGGGCTGTTGTCGTTTCCGCGACTGCTGCTCTTGTTAACGGCGGTTGCGCTGGTGCCACCGGGTGCGGGGACGCTCGCGGTGTTCATCGCGGCGACCGGCTGGATGGGAATGGCGCGCATCGTGCGCGGCGAAGTCCGGCGCATGCGCGCGCGCGAGTTCGTGGAGGCGGCGGTCGCAACGGGCATCGGCAAGTCGCGGTTGTTGACGAGGCACCTGCTCCCCAACGCGCTGGGCGCGTTGGTGGTGGCGGCCACACTCAACGCGGGGACCGTCATCCTGATCGAGTCGTCGCTGTCGTTCCTGGGATTGGGGCTCGCACCGCCCACGCCCAGCTGGGGCGGGATGGTGTTCGAGGGACGCGACGCGCTGTCGTCGGCCTGGTGGGTGAGCGGGTTTCCGGCGCTGGCGATCACGATCGCGGTGGTGGCCCTGAATCTGGTGGGCGACGGCATCCGCGACGCGCTCGACGCGCGCTCGTCGATGGTGACGTAAGGCCCCGATAGAATGGATTGTAGAAAGCGATGAAACGGCGATACGATCAGACGACCATGGAGCCTCAAGGCACCGATCCGCGCGCGACCGCACTCGACGCCGTCGACACGCTGCTGGACATTCGCGACCTCACGGTCAGTTTCGACACGCCCGACGGCCGTGCGCGCGCGGTCGACCGCGTGAGCTTCACCATTCGCGCCGGCGAGACCCTCGGGCTGGTGGGCGAGAGCGGTTGCGGCAAGACGGTCTCCGCGCTGGCGCTCATGCGCTTGATTCAGACTCCGCCCGGCCGTATCGAGGGCGGCGAGATTCTGTTCAGGGGGCAGGACCTCCTCAAGGTACCCGAGAAGGACATGCGCAAGATCCGTGGCAACGAGATCTCGATGGTCTTCCAGGAGCCGATGACGAGCTTGAACCCCGTGTTCACCTGCGGCTACCAGGTCGACGAGGCGGTGGTGCTGCACCAGAAGGTCTCCAAGCGCGAAGCCCTGGAGCGCACACTCGAGATGCTGGCACTGGTCAAGATCCCCGACCCCAAGCGCGTCGCCAAGTCGTACCCGCATCAACTGTCGGGCGGCATGCGCCAGCGCGTGATGATCGCAATGGCGCTCTCGTGCAACCCCAGTTTGTTGATCGCCGACGAACCGTCCACCGCGCTCGACGTC
>JAKEHA010000161.1 GCA_022615275.1 Candidatus Latescibacterota bacterium | reverse complement strand
GCCGCGTCGATTTCTTCCACGCCATGGTTCTCGTCAACGCGATGGCGCTGACCTCGACGGTACTCGCGTTCCACGCACTCGCGGGCGAGTTCACGCGGCGCGCGGGACCCCGCATCCTCGGCACGTTGTTGTGGGTCTTCGCGATGAACGGGTGGTTCTACCTGTCGTATCCGATTCGCCTCGTGCGCGCGCTGGTGGGCGAGACGCAGGGCCTCGAGATGCTGCGCTCCACGTTCCCATGGACGCCGCCCGGTCACGCCGCCGCGGTGTCCTTGCTGTCGGTCGAAGGCAACCAGTTCATGTTCCTCGACAAGTTCATGATCGGCACCGCGCTCTCGCTGACCTTCGGTCTCGCGGCGACGTTGCTGCTGCTCCTCGTGCGCGCGCGACGCGGGCAGTGGAGCCGCTACGACGACGTCGCGTTCATTCTATGCATCGCAGGTTCGGTGCTTCTACATCTCGTCACCGGCCTCACGGTGGCAATCGTCACCGCCGCCGTGCTCGCGTTCTTGCTCGTGATTCGCTCGCAGCCGTCGCCCGGCGGGCCGTCATACGCGCGCCTGGTGGGCTGGATCGCCCTGGCGCTGGCGGCCACGGCGCCGTACATGTACTCGGTCGCGCCGCGCGAAGGGAGCGCGTCGATCGGGTTCGCGCTCCAGAGGTCGCACGCGATCGGGCTCTTCTTCGACGTGCTGCCGGCGCTGGTTCTCGCGACCGTCTTCCTGCGGAGCCCGTCGCAGGATACGCCGGGCTCGCTGGGCGCGCGCCCCTTCGCCGAATTGAGCTTGAGTGCGACCGGAATCCTGCTGTTGTGGACTCTCCTCGTGGGCGCCGTCGGCCTCACGTTCGACCTCGCCACCAACAACGAGACCAAGTTCGCGTTTCTCCTGTATCTACCACTGGCCGCGCTCGCGGTGGGCGCGCTCGATCGGTGGTGGGATTCGCGACGGTCGTTCGCGCTCGCGATCGTGCTCGTCGCCTCGGCGACGATTCCACTGCACGCGGTGTACTTCGCGCACGCGTTTCGCGATGCGACCACTTTCGACGTGAGCGATCCCGAGCGGGCCGTGTACGCATGGATCGAGAAGAGCGCCGGGCGCGACGCGGTCGTCGTAGAAAAAAGCGACGTCGTGCGCGTCCCCGTGCTGGCGTCGCGCGACCTGTATTGGGGAACCGAGGGCTACGCCCGCAACTGGGGTTACCCGCAAGACGAGCTGCTCGTGCGCAAGCGCGTGCGCGACGCCGTGTTCTCCGAAGCCGGCCCGGGCGAACCCGATTTGATGCGCCTGCGCGCACTCCAGCGCCCCGTGCTGGTCGTCTACCGCCGCCAACCCGACGACATGATCGACGCCGCCGAACGCTTCGAGCAGGACCGCCGTTTTCACGGCCGCTTCGCGACCCCGGAGATCGCGGTGTGGGAGTTGTTCGCGGACGAGTGACGCGCTAGCGGATCAGGAACTCGGAGAGATTTTGGCACGAGGAAACCACCGTGTCGATGGCGCGCTGCATCGGTCCCGGCACGCGCATCCCCGACGCCATGGTGTGCCCGCCGCCGCCGAACTGCTTCGCGATGGCGTGCGCGTCGACCTTGCCGTTGGAGCGCAGCGACACTTTGATATCGCCTTCCTCGGTCTCCTTGAAGAAGAGCACCAGCTCGACGCCCTTGATCGCACGCACCAGATCGACGAAGCCGTCCATGTCGTCGTAGGTGGCGCCGGCGTTGTTGACCATCTCGAGTGTCGCGGTGAACACGGCGATCTTTCCGCCCGCTTCGGATTCGAGCGTGCTCAACACCGGCCCCAGGAGACGCCCCGCGCCCCAGCTCTTGCTCCCGAACACCTTACGGTGCATCTCGAAGGGGACGACACCGGCCTCGCACAGGTCGGCCGCCGCCCGCAGCACGCGCTCGTCCGTGTTCGAGAAGCGAAACGTGCCGGTGTCGGTAATGATGGCGGCGTACAACGAGTCGGCGATGGGCCGCGTGATCTCGCCGTTGCGGGCGCGAATCATCTCGTAGATCAAGAGGCCGGTGGCCGCTGCCGTCGTGTCGGTGACGGTGTAGTCGGCGAAGCCGGGGGTGTTGCCCTGGTGGTGGTCGATGCACGCGCGCGGCAGGGAACGCGCCTGCAGCGCCCGGCCGATATTACCCAGCTGCTCCCAGTTGTTGACATCGACGATGATGCAGGCATCGACGGTGTCGAGGAGCGGCTGCGTGCCCGCCTCGCCGTAGACGCGGATCTCGTTGTCGACGTCGAGGAAACGCAGGACCTCGGGCGTGTCGGTCGAGTTCATCACGATCACTTTCTTGCCGATCTGACGAAGAAAATGCGCGAGCCCCATCTCCGAGCCGATGGCGTCGCCGTCGGGGTTGATGTGGGACGTCACCACGAAGGCGTCGTGGTGATCGATGAACTCGCGGATCGGATTCCACATAGGGGATTACTTGGCCGTCGACTCCAGGGCGTCGAGGAACTCCACCGCGCGGCGCATGTGCGGGATCGTGATCGACCCGCCCACGACTAGTCCCACGCTGAAGATCTCGAAGAACTCCTCCCGCGTCACCCCCGCCTGGTGGCACTCCTGGACGTGGTAGGCGATGCAGTCGTCGCAGCGCAGCACCATCGAGGCCACTAGCCCCAGCATCTCCTTGGTCTTGGCCGGGAGCGCGCCCCCCTGGTAGGTGTTGGTATCGAGATTGAAGAACCGCTTCACGACCAGGTTGTCGGTCGCGAGGATGCGATCGTTCATTCTTTGACGGTACTCGTTGAACTCGCGGACGATGTCGGACATGCCTGCCTCCGGCGTAATTGGTAGCAAGCATAGCCTACGGCGCGCAATCGCGCCATCGGCTCGTTGGCGGTCGTGAAGGCGGTGCTAGACGGCGGGAATGACCGCGAATCGACTCGTGCGCACCAGGTCGTACTTGCGCGCGAAGTCGGAGAGTTCGCGCAGTCCGTCCATCTCGGCCGCACCCAGCTCGTAGGACCACGAGCGCGTGAGGTAATCGTAGGCGGCCATCGCGTCCATGGAAAGCGAGACGGCGATCTCCTCGGCCAGAGAGGCCAGTCGCTCGAGGCCGTACGCGGACAGCGACGCGAGTGCGGTGCGAATCTCTTCGAGACGCGGCTCTTCGTCGGTCACCCACACCGAGTGGACCAGCGGCGTCTTGGTGAGCGACTTCCACATCTCGGTGACGTTGAAGCGCGTGAGGCCCTCGGTGCCCGGGGCGACCGCTTCGCGCAGCGCCGCGACACCCGTGATCAATGCGGCGTCGTAACGGTCGCGCCAATCGTCTTCGTTCAGGCGCTTCTCGACCATGAGGTCGGGGAACACGTGCTGCTGTTCGGCCAGGACGATGCGCAGCACCGCCACCGGGGTGCGGCAGCACTCACCCACCGCGATGCGCTGGACTTCTTCGAGCGGTTTCTGCGAAACCAGGACGATGCCGCCCGGCGCCGAGCGACCCACCAGCGCGGGACCCGGGAGGAGGAAACGCCCCGCGCCGCGCAGGTACTCGATGCTCGGCACCAGGGCCGCGTCGTAGCGGCCGCGTTCGAAGGAATCGACGAGGGTGGCCTGGGACTCGTACGTTAGACGGGCGAGGTCGGCGTGTCCGTTGGAGAGCCCGCACAGGAGGGGCCGGTTGGCGATGAAGTCGGCGGCGCCGAATCGGAGCGGGCTCACGTCGTCCTCCCAAAGGACGGGTTCGGTTGGTGGTCGCTTGGCCCTTGTCGCGCGGCGCACCACGCCCGCGGCGTTCCAAGGTGCGCTGCTTATAGCACCCGCTCAAAAATTACAGCAAGCGTTATTCCACTTGGGTTATGATGCCTCTCACCTCGCTTCCTGAGGTATCCCGGATGCCGACCCAACCCGACCCGACCCATCTGTCCCGGCGACAGGACGTCGCGTTCTACGTCCTTTTGAACCTGGTCGGGCTCCTATTCTTCTCTCTTGTCCGTAACAATTCCTTCTGGCACGGCGACGACTGGGAGTACCTGATCCAGGCACTCCGGATCGAGGGCGATTGGCGGGAGATCTTTTCGACCCGGCTCCACCAGACCTTTCAGCCGCTGCCCAATCTGATCTTCTTCCTCGAGTTCCAGGCCTTTCAACTCGATGCGGAACGCTACTACCTGTTCAACGTCCTCGTGCATTCCGCAAACGCGTTCCTGGTCTACAAACTGGTCCGGACCCTCTTGAAGGACCGGGCCATCGCCGTGCTTTCGGGGCTCCTGTTCGAGTTCGCGGTGGGCAATTACGGGAAGTCGGTTATGACGGTCTCCGGGGTGAGCGACCTCGTCATCACCGCCTTCACCCTCCTCACGATGCTCTTCTACGTCCGCAATGAGCTCCGCGACCGGGGCGCTCTCCGGACTCGTAACTTCTTTCTTTGCTTGATGTTCTTCGCGTTGAGCCTGCTTTCCAAGACGACGTCGTTCTCGGTCATCGGGCTCATGTTCGCCTTCAACCTGCTGTTCCGGGAGCAGACCGGCCGCAGGCTATTGGACGCGAACTTCCTCGCTTTCGCCGGCTTCGCGCTGGCGGTCCTGGTGGTCAAGCTGGTCGCCCAGGGCGCCATCCCCGGCTCCCAGGACCTGGCCGTCTTCTCGTGGTCGTTCTTCAAGAACTACCCGGCCTACCTGGTGCGCATGGTGTTCCCGATCCATTCGTCGACGTTGGTCACCGACGCCGGTGGGCTGGTCCGCTTCATCTACGAGTTCGCGACCGCCATCCGGATCCTGATCTTCCTGTGCATCGTGTCCTACTCGGTGTTCGGGTTCATCTTCGGCAACCGCGTGATCCGGTTCTTCATCGCGTGGACGTACATCATGATTACGCCGTTTTGTTTCTTCCGCTTTCCATCGGACTGGCTCGACATTCGGTTCCTTTACTTGGTGTCGGTCGGTTTTCACATGATCCTGGCTTCGGGCACCGTACTCGCGGCGCGGCTGCTGTATCAGAAGCCGTGGCGGCGCCAGTTGCCGTATGTTATTCCAGCGCTCTTCGTGGGCTTGTCGTACTTCGTGCTGCAGCAGTTGGACTCGAACTACGAGCGCAAGGCGGCGGCACCGCAGTTGAACTCGATCAAGGGGAGGTTCTACGAGATGTATGCGAAGGGGACGGAGACGCGCGAGACGTTACCGAAGACCGACTATGAATAGGTTGCGCGCGTGCATTGGCGTGGCGATGCTTCTCCTCCTTGGAACGGCGTTGGGCCGGGAGGTTCCCAAGATCGTTGGGGCGTGGTCGGGAGCGCTGGAAGTGGGTGCGGTGCGGCTGCGCTTGGTCGTGCACGTGACCCAGGGCGATGACGGCGCGCTGCGCGCCACCCTGGACAGTATCGACCAAAACGCGATCGGCATCCCGATCGACTCCGTCGCCTTCGACGGCAAGACACTGCACCTCGGACTGCCGGGCATCAACGCCGCATACGACGGGGTCCTCGATCAAGCGGCCAAGACACTGACCGGATCCTGGAAACAGCGCGGCAATGTACTTCCGTTGACGCTGGATCGCAGCGAAGACGTCGCGTCCACGCTCCCCAAGCGGCCGCAAGAGCCCAACCCGCCCTTCCCGTACCAGGCGCGCGAGGTCACCTATCCCAACGGTGGTATCACGCTGGCGGGAACCTTGACCGTTCCTTCCGGGCCGGGCCCCCATCCGGTCGTTTTGTTGATCAGCGGGTCGGGGCCGCAGGATCGCGACGAAGCCGTCATGGGTCACAGGCCGTTCCTCGTGCTGGCCGACCACCTCACGCGCAACGGCGTCGCGGTCCTGCGCGTCGACGACCGCGGCGTGGCCGAGTCCACGGGCTCGTTCGCGACGGCCACCACCGAGGACTTCGCGTCCGACGCGCTCGCGGGCGTAGCGCATCTCAAAACCCTCCCCGACATCGATGCGAACCGGATCGGATTGGTGGGTCACAGCGAGGGCGGGATCGTGGCTCCCATGGCCGCGGCCCGGTCGAGCGACGTCGCGTTCGTCGTGCTGATGGCCGGTGTGGGCGTGCCGATGGAGGAGCTACTGCGCGCGCAGTCGCGCCTTCTCCTAAAGGCGAGTGGCGCGGACGACGCTTACATCGCGCGCAATGAGACGATTTCGGCGCAGCTCATGGCCACCGCGAGAGCGGAGCCGGACGCCGCGCTGCGCGAGTCCAAGCTGCGAGAGACCGCGAGTGCGATCATCTCGGGGCTGACACCACAGGAGCGCGCGGCGAGCGGGTTGAGCGAATCCGCCCTCGAAGGGAGCGTGCAGATGCTCGCGACGCCGTGGATGCACTTTCTCCTGACGTACGATCCGGTGCCGACGCTGCGCCGCGTCAAGGTGCCGGTCCTGGCCATCAACGGCGAGTTGGATCTCCAGGTGCCGCCGTCCCAAAATCTGCCCGCGATCAAGCAGGCGCTGGTCGAGGGCGGCAACCAAGACGTGACCACGATCGAGCTGCCGAAGCTCAACCATCTGTTTCAAACCGCGGTGACGGGTGCACCCGCCGAGTACGGTACGATCGAAGAGACGATCGCACCGATTGCTTTGAAGACCGTGACGGATTGGATCGTGGCGCGGACGGCGCGCCGCTGAGCGAACAGGCTAGATGAGATAGCGGACGTTGGTCCCGGGGATCGCTTCCAGGCGGCCCATCAACTTCGCTTCGACGGTGCCGATCAGAACGCAGAGGTCGTCCACATAGGTGTTGCGCGCGTCGTGGAGCAACCTGCGCACCAGCGAGATCGTCTTGCCGTCGCCCGCCGAGAGCGTCACTTCCACTTTGACATTGCGCCCGTAGAAGAAGGAATCGATGCGCTCGCGCAGCTCGTCGACGCCGGTGCCTTCGACCGCGGAGACGAAGGCCGCGTCCGGGAAGCGCTGGCGAAGTCCGTCGAGCAAGGGCGGCGCCATGCGGTCGATCTTGTTGAACACGTACAGCGTCTGCACGCCGGGATTATCGATCGAGCGCACGGTCGTGTCGGCCACTTCCATCTGGTCTTCCCACGCCGGGTGCGAGACGTCGACGACGTGGAGATACAGCTCCGCCTGCGCGGTATCGCCGAGCGTCGCCTTGAACGACGTCTTCAGGTGGTCTGGCAGCTTGCGAATGAAGCCGACCGTGTCGATCAAGAGAATGTCGTGGCTCGCGTGTCCATTGCCGTTGCCATTTCCGTTGCCATTGCCATTCATCCGCCGCGTGGTGGTGTCGATGGTGGCGAAGAGTTGGTCGCGCACGAGGACCTCGGCCCCTGTGAGCCGCCGCATCACGGTCGATTTGCCCGCGTTGGTGTAGCCGATGAGTGCGGCGACGTGGCGGGTCGCGCGCGCGTTGCGCATGGTCTCACGGTGCTGGTCGATCTTCTTCAGCTGCCGCTTGAGCGACGCGATGCGCTGGTAGATCTTCCGGCGGTCGACTTCGAGCTGGGTTTCGCCGGGGCCGCGCGTGCCGATACCACCCGCTTGCCGTTCGAGGTGCTGCCAGAAATGCTTCAGACGCGGGAGCGAGTACTCCAGCTGCGCGAGCTCGACTTGAATCTTGGACTGCTGCGTCTTCGCGTGGCGCGCGAAGATGTCGAGGATCAGCTCGGTGCGGTCGATGCAGCGGACATTCAGGCGTTTCTCCAGGTTCTTGGCCTGCGCGGGCGCGAGGTCGTCGTCGAAGATGACCAAGTTGACGCGCTGTTCTTCGCAGATTTCACGGATATCGTCGACTTTGCCGTCGCCGATGTAGGTGGTGACGTCGACGCGGGTGCGTCCCTGGACGGCGCGCCCGACGACTTCGGCGCCCGCGGTGATTGCAAGCTGCTCGAGCTCGTCCAGGTGCTCGTGCGCGGCGCCGACGGAACTCCCCGGTAGACTCACGCCGACGAGGTAGGCCCTCTCGGCGCGCGTTCTGGTGATAAGTTCAAACGTGCGCTTCACTTGGGAAGGCAACCTCGGCTTTGTGAAAGACGTCTGGTTTCGATGGCAACCTCTCTAGGGGTCATTTTCTGCCGGTAGTATAACAAAATCGGGGCCAAGTCGGGGCTACTTCAATTGCACCATCCGCTGCGTCACCGAGCGCTTGCCGATGGTGAGCTTCACGTAGTACACGCCGCTCGCGACCGTTTCGCCCTGCTCGTCCTGCGCCGACCAGCCCGTCCGATAGCGGCCCGGAGCGTGCGGGGATTCGACCAGGGTCGCGACTAGGCGGCCCGTGACGTTGTACACCTTGACGCTCGTCTCGACCGCCTCTCCGGACAATTGATGTTCGACGCCCTCTTCGTCGACGACGCGCGCGGGGATCTCGTAGTCGATCGCGATGGCGTCGCGGAACGGATTGGGCGAACCGACCAGCAGCGACGGCGCCAACTTGCCGGATGTGTTCCAGAATGCGAGCGCGTTGGTGATCGAACCGTACGGCGAACCGACGGTCGACTCGTCGAGGCTGGTCTCGTCGGCCGATTCTTCCGGCTTCACCATCAGCGACATCGGGGGCGGAATCAAGCGCGCACCCTTCTTTCCCGAAAGCGTGCGCCACGCCGCTTGGATGGCGCGCGCCGAGCGCAGGTCATCGGGCGGCAGCGCGATCAGCGCGGCGTAGACGGTGACCTGGGCGCCGGCCGCGAGCTGGCCGAGAGACGGCGAGAGCACGCGCGTGCCCTTGCGGTCCTCGCGCACTTCCCAGTCTTCCGCCCCCGCCGACGGAGCCCACACCAAGAGCGCGATACCGCTGCCGCCGTCGCGCCATACGAGGGTTTCGCCCGCGGCCGTGGAGGCGCCCAAGCGATCGTATTCGATCAGCTGCGCCGCCTCGCTCTC
>JAKEHA010000160.1 GCA_022615275.1 Candidatus Latescibacterota bacterium | reverse complement strand
CTGCTTCAATAAAGAAGGCGGCCCACCCGATTTCGGGTGAGCCGCCTTTGTCGTGGGGATGGTGCGACTGCTTATTCGCAGGCGACGTTACGCTGCTCCGTGTCCCAGCACGCCTGGGCGCCGCCGTTGTAGTCCGGAACCGTGAGGCTTCCGGTCCCGTCGGAGTGCCAGATGATGCTGGACGTGAGGCTCGCGCTCGCATCGAAGTACTCGATGGAACCGGTCTTCCGGCTGTCGCTGAAGGTGAGGATGTCGCCTTCGTTCGGGTAGCCGACGCCGTTGGCGGTGATCGTCATCGTGTCTTCGCGCAGGCCGTTTACCCAATCGATGCGCGCGCTCTGCACGCCGTTGGTTTCATCGATGGGGTCGAAGAACTGCCAATAGCCGCCGGTATCGTCACGCTTGGACTCGCCGCTGAACCAAAGGAAGTGATCCAGCGTCAGCGCGGGATCGTTCGACGAGACTTCCATGCGCCACTCGACCGTGTCCAGCTTCGGCGTACCGAACAAGAACACGCTGTACTCGATCTCCTTGTCGACGAAGATGTACGTCCACAAGTACGAGCCGTCGTCCTGCTTCTGGGGAACCGAATGAATCGCGTACGCGAAGGCACCAATCGGCTCTTCGAGCATGTCGAAGGTGGTGAGGTAGATGTAGACCGCGCGCACGTAGGCGTTGATCCAGTTCTCGTGGTCGCCGCCCGCGGCGCTCTGAAGCATGGTGTCGCTGGGCCGGCCAGTCTCGAGCGATTGTGCGTCGACGGTCGGCGCGGCCACACCGTAGAAGTCCAAGTTGAACTTCATGGTCGAAACGGACGGCAGCGTAGGCGCTTGGTTGGTGTCTTCGGGCTTGGTGACCGAATCGTCGCTACATCCCGACAGGGCGCCCCACACGAAGAGTGCCGCCAGGGTCGTTCGAATGATGCTGTGTTTCATGAGTGTCCCTCCTTGAAGGTGGTGTTCCCGCGGGAAGGTAAAGCAGCGGATGTGCCACCGGCGTAATCCAGCTAACACGTTTCCGTATAAAGCCTTATCCTCGGGCGAAGGGGTGGTGTCGCCGTGCCTCACGGTCACACTGTGGTGCCGCGCTCACGCTCTTCGTCGGTGGACGTAACGACGCGGGTGGCGAGGCGACAGGACCCGCGCCTTCCCTCTAGAAATAGAATAGCGTAACCAGCGAGAAGCTGATCTGCGAACCGTCCGCGTCGATGTCGTAGGTAAGTCCGACGCCGGACGATTCGAGTGTCACTTCCTCGTAGCCGATGATGTGGTAGGTCACGTCGACGCCCAGCGACACGTGACGCGCAATGCCGAACTCGACGCCCGCGCCCAGCGGCACACCGCCGCCACTCGCGGTGACGTTGCCCAGCGCGTCGCTGAACTCGAGCGTGTAACCGCCGAGGCCGGCGCGCAGGTAGGGGCGCGCGAAGTGGTCGGGAAGGAAGCGGTACTGCATCAGGAGCGAGAGCGAGCCGATGCCGGCGTCGAGTCCCGGCGCCAGCGACGAATAGCCGTTTCCACTCAACTCCATCTTCAAACCGAACACCGGGTTGAAATCGTAGCCGAGCGTGAGCGCGAGCCCGCCTCCGACGTCGGAGACCTTTTCGTTGGAGCCCGCGTCGGTCGCTCTGAATTCGCCGGCGCTCAAGCGCAGCGCTAGATTGAGTCCCTGGTCGGAAGGGTGATCCTGCGCGCGGGCGCCGGTACACGCCAACACGGAAAAAAGAACCGCGAAAACGACGATGACGTTTCTCATGATGCGACTCCTCTATTTGCGTTCGATTCCGAGCGCCTTCATCTTCTTGTGGAGGTTGGTGCGCTCCAATCCCAATTCCTCGGCCGCGCGCGAAACGTTCCAATTGAACTTTTCGAGCGTCTGCACGATCAGGTCGTGTTCCATCTTCTTGCGCGCGTCTTGCAGCGACTTACCGGCGAAGTTCGACGCGCTCGCAGGGGGGGCCGTCTTGGACGGCGCAATAGACGACGCGCCGGATCGCACTTCCGTGCTCAAGTCGTCCACGCGCACCACGCGGCCCGGGCACATGATCGCCATGCGCTCCACCTGGTTGCGCAGTTCGCGCACGTTTCCCGGCCACGGATAGGCGACGAGCGCTTGCAGCACGGCGTCGTCGAAGGTCTTGGGTGGTGTGTCGTTCTCGGCGCAGTACTCGGCCAGGAACGCACGCGCGAGCAGGGAAACGTCGTCGCCGCGTTCGCGCAGCGGCGGCACGGTGATCGGCACCACGTTGAGGCGGTAATACAGGTCCTCGCGGAAGCGCCCCGCGCCCACTTCGTCGGCGAGGTTCTTGTTGGTCGCTGCGACGACGCGCACGTCGACGCGGATGATCTCGTTGCTGCCGACTTTTTGGATCTCGCCTTCCTGCAACGCGCGCAAGACCTTGGTCTGCACCTTGAGGCTCATGTCGCCGACTTCGTCCAGCAACAGCGTGCCGCCATCGGCGGCCTGCCATTTTCCTTCGCGCGCCTGCACGGCTCCGGTATACGCGCCGCGTTCCGCCCCGAACAATTCGGCTTCGATCAACTCCTCGGGAATGGCGGCGCAGTTGACCTTGATGAAGGGACCGCCGGAGCACGCGCTGCGGTCGTGGATCGCCTGGGCGACGAGTTCCTTGCCCGTGCCCGATTCGCCGAGGATCAGCACGCGCGCGTTGGTGGGTGCGATGCGCCGCACGTGCGCCATGATTTCCACCGCGGCGCGGCTTTCGCCCAGGAATTCGCGGCGCTTGCCGCCGCGCGAGCGCAGCTTGCGGTTTTCGCCCGCGAGCGCGCTGTGGTCGAGGGCGTTGCGGGACGTGAGGAGGATTCGCTCCTTGCCGCAGTCCTTCTCCAGAAAGTCGAACGCACCCAGCCGCGTGGCTTCGACCGCGCGGTCGATGGTGCCCTGTCCGGTGAGGATCACGACCAGCTGATCGGGTTTCAGGCGGCGAATGTCCGCGAGCACGTCCAGGCCGTCGCGGTCGGGCATCGAGAGGTCGAGAAAGACCACGTCGAACGATTCGCGCGCGAGCAGATCCAGCGCGTGCGATCCGCCCGGCGCGGTGGCCGTCTCCCACCCGGCGTTGCGATGGATCATTTCCATCATGCGGCGGATGTTGGGTTCGTCGTCGATAATGAGAACGCGTCCCGGCATCATGTCTCCTTGTGCGAAACCACAGGCGGCGGTCCCGCCAGCGGCAGACGAATCGTGAAGGTCGTTCCCGCGCCGACGGTGCTCTCCACGGCGACGTCTCCGCCGTGGAGCAACACGACGTTCTTGACCACGGCCAGTCCGAGGCCGGTGCCCTCGCGGCGCGTCGTGAAATACGGTTCGAAGATGCGTGCGCGGTGTTCCGGCCAAATGCCGGGGCCGTTGTCGCTCACGCGCAAGACGGCGTGCCGGCCGGCGCTCGCGACGGAGACGCGGACGGCGGTGTGTCCGGGCGGCGTCATCGCCACCGCGTTGTCGTACAAGTTGACCAGCACGCGGCGCATCTGTTCGGGGTCGAAGGGAAACGGCTCGAGCGGTGACGCCGTCTCGTGCGTGGTCGTCACCTGGGGGTAGAGGGCGGCGACGTCGCGGGTGAGGGCATCCAGCGATCCCGCGCGCGCGTTCAACTCCGGCATCTTCGCGAATTCGGAGAACTGGCGGACCAGCCGCTGCAACTGTTCGACTTCTTCGCCCACGACGCGCGTGCTCTCCAGCAATAACTCGCGGAAGGCGCGGTCGTCGCCGCGATACTGGTCGCGCAGCTCTTCGATGGTGAGGCGGATGGGCAGCAGCGGATTCTTGATTTCGTGCGCCAGGTGACGCGCGACCTCGCGCCACGCCGACATCTTCTCCATGTCCACCAGCCGCCGCCGCTGGTCGTCGAGACGCGCCACCATGTCGTTGAACGCGTCCACCAAGCGCCCGGTTTCTCCTCCCGCGCGGATCTCCAGACGGTATCCCCAGTCGCCGGCGGCGACGATCCCGGCCCCGTCGGACAAGCGCCGGATCGGTGTCGCGATGCGCTCCGCCATCCATAGCGCGAGCGTGAGCGCGAACAGGGCGCACACGCCGTAGATGATGACGAAGGAGTAGAAGAAACTCCGCGTCAATCGTTCCCGCGTCAGTTGCAAAGTGGCGAATAGCTGCCGCGCGGATATGAGGTCGTGCGCGCGCTGGAGGAAGAACGGATTCGTCTGCCGGTAGAGCAGCAGCCGGTTGCGGTGCGCCGGCGGCGACCAGATGGCGAGCAAGAGGCTGCGGTCGGCGGCTTCGAAGAGCACCAATGCGTCGTCCAGTGGCGTGGAGAGAAACGACGTGCGGCCCGTCAGGCGTTGGAACGTCTCGCGCGACGAAAACGAACGCAGCGGGGAAGCGGTGTCGGCCGCCGCGGTCGCGATGGGTGCGACCATGAATCCCTGCACCGTCGAGCCTTGCAGCCGAAGCGACTTCAGGGCGGCCGCCACGCGCGCCGAATCCGGCCGCGATGCGCCGATTTCGGCCCGCAACGCACGGGCGTCGCCTTCGAAGCGGCTCCGCTGCTTGTCCCACGCGTCGCGCGACATGGCGACACCGCTCTCGAGCGCTTCCTCCAGCGTCTCGTTCAACCCCACGTCGAACGTCTTCTCGAGCAGCGACTGCACGACCAGCGCCAGCGGAAGCGCGGGCAAGGCCGCGACGATGAGACACATCACCACCAAGCGCGAGCGAATCGACTTCATGGTCGTCCCCCCGGCGGTCGATAGGAAGGCGAGCGAAACCAATCGCTCCGTTGCTGCACGTCGTCGGAAAACAAGCGCTGGATCAAGTCGTCGATATTGAGGACTTGCTCCCGCCAGGTACGGCTCGACTGGCCGCCGACCTGCTCTTCCACCCACCCCACGATGTTCTCCTGCTCTTTCCCGCGCAGCGGATACACCGCGATGGCGAACAGGATGGAAATCTCCGTGCCTTCGTCCAACGCCGACAACGGCAGCACCGGAACCTGCTCGAGCCGCTCCACCGCCGCCGACACGGTTTCGAAAGAAGGATAGCTGTACGACGTGTCGTCGCGAACCAACGCGTAGACGTCCGTCCATACGTCACAGCGAATCTCGACCGTGTACAAGCCGCGCACCAGCGATCGGTCGCGCGCATCGACGACGCGATACACCAACTCGACCACCGCCGGAAGACCGCTCTTCACCGTATTGACCACCTGCTCGCTGAACAGTTCGTCGCTGGTGATGGTGCACACCACGTGGTCGCGCGTGGACGAGACGTCCACGCGGGTGACACGGGGACGCGGCGCCGCGCGCGCCTCCGCCGCCGCGACCACCAGCACCGCGGCGACGACGATCGGTAGCGAGGGGCGCCCGCGCATCAGAAGGAGAACCCCAAGAGCGCGTTCACACGGAATCGCTCGTCGGTTCCGCCGTCGGTGAGCGGGATGCCGACGTCGAGACCCAGCGTGCCGGCCCAGGGCAGGAGAACGCGAACGCCGTAACCGGCGCCGACGGCGATGTCGTTCGAATCGAACGACTGTCCCTGCAGCTCGCCCTGGCCGGCATCGACGAATGCGAGTGCGACCACGCGCGGCCGCCCGGGAGCGCCGGCCACGGGCCAGCGGAGTTCTTCGTTGATCTGCCAGTAGACGTCGTCGCCGCCGTTGGGCGACAGGCTCAAGGGGTCGAACCCGCGCACGGAGTAGTTGCCGCCCAGGAAGAAGCGCTCGTAGTAGGGCGTGTCGCTCGACGTGATGCCGCCGGCCAGGTGACTCGACAGCACCCAGCCGTTGCGAATGTGGATGTGCTTGCGCGCGTCGATCGTTGCTTTGGTGAACGACTGCGCGTTGGATCCGGCGTCGCCGTTCGCGTTCAACGTGGCGCGCAGGAACGAGCCGCGCGTCGGATAGGTTTCGCTGTTGCGCGTATCCCGGAAGACGCGAAATACCAGGCCGGCGATGCTGGCCTTGCGGCTGTCGGGAAGGATTTCGTCGGAGAGCGTGCTCGACGTGGCGGGCGCGTCTCCCACCGCGTCCAGCGAGCTATCGGGATCGACGCGTGTCGCCGCCAGACCGAATTCGACCCGTACGGCGTTGGTGACGGCGTACTGCAGCGTGGCTTCGGCGCCCGCGCGGCCGATGTTCTGCCGGTATTCGTTCCACGTCGTGAGGCCGGCGGAGTCGACGCTGCTTTCGTAGAAGACTTGATCGGTGCCGTAGAGCGCGAGCTTGGTGTTGAGCGCCAAGCGACCGCCATCGGAAATGGGCTTGCGCCACTCCCCATCCACGCCGAGCATGCGGAACCCCACGCGCAGGCCGAAGCGCAGCTGCGAGTCCGCGCCGAGCGAATTGTCGAAGCGCAGGCCGAGGAGGGTGAGGAACCAACCGTTGAGGTCGTTGTACCCGAAGCCGGTTTCGAACACCGGATTGCCGCGTTCCGCCAGCGCGACGTTCAGGACCACGTCGCCGCGTTGCGTGCCGGGTTGGGTGGAGAACTCGACCGACTTGAAGTAGCCGGTCGCAAGCAGTCGCGCTCGCGCGTCGTCGAGAATGTCGGCGTCGACGGCGTCGCCCGTGTCGAGCTCGAGGTGGCGCAACACCACGAACGACGCGGTGCGTTCGTTTCCCGTGATCTCGATGCGTTCGAGTCGAAGCGATGGCTGGGCGCGAACGGCCCCGGAGAGAGCCGCCCAGACGACCACCGCGATGAGGAGGACCCGTTTCATGCGCCGCCCAAAGCGCAAGTGTCATGCCACGGGTCGGGCCGCGTCCAGAGCGGTTATTTAGTTGTAATCAATACGGTTACGGCATCGTCCGTGCAGCCTGTCCAGCGCCGAGTGTGAAGAAATCTCACACCTGTGATCAGGCGGGGCGCCTAAGTGTCGTCCTCGTCATCGTCGTCGTCGTCCCAGTCCCAGTCGTGAGAGTCGGCGTGCTTGTCCTTGTCTTGCGCCTTCCACTTATTCTTGAGCGCCCACATGCGTACGTACATGGCGCAGTTCGGGCTCACCGACGACGACTTCGACTTCTATGGGAAATTCACCGGCAAGATTCGCCTGGACTGGCTCGAACGGCAGCAGGATCGCCCCGACGGGCGACTCATCCTGGTGACCGCGATGACGCCCACGAGCCGCGGCGAAGGCAAGACGCTGACCTCGGGCGGCATCGGCCAGGCCATCGGAAAGCTCGGGCGCCGCGGCATGATCGCGCTGCGGGAGCCGTCGTTGGGGCCCGTGTTCGGCATGAAGGGCGGTGCCACCGGCGGTGGCTATGCGCAGGTCATTCCGATGGAGGACATCAACCTCCACTTCAACGGCGACATCCACGCCATCACCACCGCGCACAACCTGCTGGCGGCGATGCTCGACAAACTGCCCGAAAGCGTCGCATACGACCCCAAGGACAGCTCCAGTGGCGATACCGGTACCTATTTGGGCACGGGCGGGAAATGCGAGCGCAAGGCAAGCGAGGAGCGCGAGTCGAGTAGTCACGGCGTTGCCTCCTAGTCAGGGGTTTCGGCGCAGGGTCGATTGGCAGAGTCGAGATTATACCACGGGAGGAGTAGCGGTATGAGCGTCGTCAATATAGCCAAGACGTTCGAGAGATTCTCCGAGCACTGGAGCCCGAAGATCGTCGGCGAGCTGAACGGCCAGCTCGTCAAGCTGGTCAAGTTCAAGGGCGAGTTCGTCTGGCACCACCACGACGTCGAGGACGAGATGTTCCTCGTCGTGCGCGGGTCGTTCGACATGCACTTGCGGGATCGGGTGGAACGGATTCACGAAGGCGAGTTCTTCATCGTCCCGCGCGGCGTCGAACACAAGCCGGTCGCCAACGAAGAGGCGCACGTGCTGCTGTTCGAACCGGCGAGCACGCTCAACACGGGCAACGTGCGCAACGAGCGGACGAAGGAACGACTCGAGCGGTTGTAGCCGTTGCGATGGTAGGCACCTTGACGTGGCATCGGCCGCGCCGGTATCCTATTTTTCTCATGTCCGCGCGCTCCCTTCTTCTTCCCCTCACGGTGCTCTCGATCGCGATCGGCATGGCGGCGTGCGATCAGAAGCCGGTAGGCGTTGCGGATACCCGCGAAGAGCTGCAATGGACTGCGATCGATTCGTTTCCGCGCTCGAGCAGCATTTCGGCGCTTTGGGGCAGCGGCCCCGACGACGTCTGGGTCGGCTACCAGGGCGGTGTAGCGCCGCTTCGCCATTTCGACGGGCAGTCGTGGGAGTGGATTCCATTCGGTTTGCCCTCCGACGTCGACGATATCTGGGGATCGGGTCCGAGCGATATCTACGTCGCAACGTACAATGCCGTGAAGCACTTCGACGGCGCCGGGTGGTTGGACGTGGGTCTCTCCGGCCAACGAATCACGGGGACGAGCGCGAACGACGTGTATCTGATGGACCAGAACCTGGTCCATCACTTCGACGGCGCGGACTGGGACACGCTGCACACGTTTGCTAACGGCAACGCGACCCCGGCGTCCGCCTTCGCGTTCACCGGCAACCGGCTCGTTGTGGCACGTTGGTCCTACTACGGTCCCGACTCGCTCTATAGATGGGACGGAACCAACTGGACCAGCGAGGCTGCGCCGGGCCTCGTTCGCGGTTTCTGGGGCACGACCCCCGACGACATGATCGCGGCGGGCAGCGATGCCGCCGGCGTCGGCGCCATTTGGCGATGGGATGGTATCCAATGGAGCGCCATGCCGCTGCCGCAGCCGATCGGTGCGGTCCGCGATCTGGTGGGGGTCGCGTCCGACCAACTCTACGCGACCACGTGCTGCGACGGAGTACTCCTGCGCTACGACGGTGCCAATTGGCAAGCCGAGTCCGTTCCCGGCGCACAGTACATGACGTCGACGTGGGCGAGTAGTTCCAGCGATATCTTCCTCGCAGCGGGTTTCGACGTGTTGCTCCACAACGACGGAACTGGTTGGTCGACGGCGATACCTGGTAAGCCGCAGTACGCCCGAGTCGTGTGGGCGGAATCACCGCAACGGCTCGTGGTCGTCGGCCGGTACGGGGTGTCCCGCTTCGATCACGGAACGTGGACGACGGAGGACCTCGGAGACTGGGGCGGGGATCCGAGCGCGTTGGTCGGCGGAGACTGGAACGACCTGTATCTCGGCGATGGGAACGACGGCATCCTTCACTACGACGGTGCTGAATGGACGCCGATAAGTGACGTGAACACGTACGACCTTTGCCCCTCGCCCGATGGACACCTCTTTGCGGTCACCAACGATCATATCTCGCGTTGGGACGGCGTCGCGTGGACGTCCGTCGACGCCGTGAACGACTATCTCTACCGCGTCTGGGCGGCCCGTTCCGACTACGCGATCGTTTTGGGTGCCAACGGCACGTGGAAGTACGACGGCTCGACCTTGACGAAGGTGGCCGACGGCCGTTACGGCGATGTGTGGGGCCTCTCCGACCGCGAGGTGTACCTGACGCAACGCGGCGGTATCGTCCGCTACGACGGCACGACCTTCCATCTCTTCGGCCCGACTGAGGGCGGTTTCGAGTTCGTCGTCGGATCGGGTCCCGATCACATTATCGGTGTCGGCTATCCCTACTCGTTCGTGAAGAGCGGGGGTACGTGGAAATCGGCCTCGGGCGAGATTTCGAATGAGTACATAGCGTTGGTCGCCGCGCTGGATGGTTCGATCGTTCGCATGACCGCGGATTCGCGCTTCCGTCTGTTTTCACTGTCCTATCACCGTCCGTAGCATGCGAAGGTCGGCGGCGGCGATACTCGGCGCGTGCGCAATCGCGACGGTCGGTGCGTTTCCTTCGAACGCTCAAATCATAGCCCCTCTGCTCGAGAAGCACGCCGTCGAAGGCGGCTACGCCTACAAGTGGTTCGACCGCGATGTTCCTTCGCTCGACGACGCGCAGTGGGAGGTGGCGTCGTTCTTCGGTCGTTTCGGCGCGTTCGATTGGTTGACGCTCTCCGCGGAAGGGGGGCTCTGGGGCATCGAGAACGACACCGCGCCCTATCAGCCGTATACGCGCTGGGTGATCGGGGGCGGGGCGACGGCGCCGCTTTACCGCGCGCAGCGATGGAATCTCGTCGCCACCGTTACCTACAACGAAGTCTACGACCACGACGAGTCCGATAGTCGCTTCGACAAACGAACGCGCGGGTGGAACGCGGGTGTGCTCGCGGAGACATCGTTCGATTGGTCCGGGCAGCGTCTCGATTTGTGGGCTGGCCCGATGTTCGTCGACGACTTGATCGAGAACTACGCGTGGGGCCTGGACGATCCCATCACGAGCGAACCGGAAACGAAGTTCGGCGGCGCCGCCGGTGCGTACGCGGTTCTGTTCGACTACATCAGCGGCTTTGCCTACGTTCTTTATGCCGATCATCCGCAATTGCGGCTGGGCATCTCGGTACGCTCGCGGGGAGGCGATTGACGTGGCGAGACGGTGCAACCCGGCCTGGCTCGCCGCGGCGATTGCTTGCCTCGCGATTCCAATCGAAGCGAACGCGGAAGTGCTCGGGCCGTTGCTCCGCGAGCGCGAGCTGGAAATCGGCGTGCTGGAGCGCCACGTGGATCGCCTCATCGATCCCGACGACGGAGAACCGTTCCAGTGGAAGGGAGAGGACTATCCGGTCACGATTCGCTACGGGCTCACGGCCAGCGCGACGCTATCGTTCGAATTGTCGGGCGATCCGAACTCCATGTTCTTCGAGACCGACGTCGTGCAGTACACCGTCGGTGCCGGCATCGCGGCACTGGTGTGGTCCCGCCACGACTTCGCGTTGTCGACCGGGATCCACTACTATCGTCGTCTGGACGCGTACCGAGAACCTGGCTGGAAGGATTACATAACGCGAGGAATCGACTGGACGTTCTTGGGACAGCAGGAGTTCAGTATCGGGAGAATCGACGGTTCTATGTGGGGAGGACCCACGGTCTCCTATCTCGTCGTCCAACCGCAAGCACCGTGGACCGAAGAGGACCTCGTTCCCGAGAGCGTCGTGGGTGGGGTCATCGGGCTAACCCTGCTCTCGCGCATCGGCATCGTGCTGCAAGGCTCGTTCGTCTGGATCGACGAGCCCGAGTACCGTCTCAACCTCGCGTACCGTTTCTGACCCCGTTCGCTTCCGCGATTTCGAAGTGCTCCTGGATGCGCGCCGCGCGCGTCTCCTTCGAGAGGTACGAGTACACGGCCGGGATGACGTAGAGGGTCAGACCCGTCGCGAGCAACATTCCGCCCACCACCGCGATACCCATGGACACGCGGCTGGCCGAGCCCGCACCCAGTCCCAACGCCACGGGCAGAATGCCGAGCATGGTCGACAAGCTGGTCATCAGAATGGGACGGAAGCGCGCGGCGGCGGCGTCCTGGATGGCCTCCAGGCGCGAAAGCCCCGCGTCGCGGCGCTGGTTGGCGAACTCGACGATCAAGATGCCGTTCTTCGTCACCAGACCGATCAACATGATCATGCCGATCTGGCTGAAGATGTTGATGGTGTGAT